>JBJMJE010000091.1:0-5638 GCA_045806505.1 Gaiellaceae bacterium | reverse complement strand
ACCAGGACTCGGAGCATTGCGACGAGCGCAGCAGTCTTGGTGGCGGCGGACATGAACGCGGTGATCGAGGTCGGCGACCCCTCGTACACGTCGGGCGTCCACATGTGGAAGGGCGCGGCCGAGACCTTGAACGCGAGGCCGGCGAGCAGCATCGCGAGGCCGGCGAACAGGAACGCGTCGCTCGTGGGATTCGCAGACGCGATCTCCTGGAAGCTCAGCTGCCCGGTGGCGCCGTACACGAGCGCCGATCCGAACAGGAGCACCGACGAGCCGAAGCCGCCGACCACGAGGTACTTGAGGCCGGCCTCGAGCGAGGTCGCGCGCTCGTTGTCGAAGGCAACGAGGACGTAGAGGCAGAGCGAGAACCACTCGAGGCCGAGGAACAGCGTCATCAGGTTGTGCGCCTGCAGGAAGAAGCACATCCCTGCGCCCGCGGTCGCGAGCAGCGCGTAGTACTCGGCGACGTACGCGCGGCTCATGCGATGCGAGTACGCCGTGAACACGGCGAGGATGCCGCTGCCGCAGACGACGATCGCGCCGAACGCGCCGAGCCGGTCGCGCGCGATCGCGCTGCCGACCTCCAGCGTCGCCGAGGCGCCGCGGTCGTAGACGACGCCGGCGAAGACGCCCGCGGTCACGAAGCCCGCCAGCGCGACGAACGCCGCCGTGCCGCGGCGGGCCCAGCCGGGGAGGAGCACCGCCGCAAGGAGGCAAACGCCCGCTGCGGCGAGGAGCGAGAGCTCCGGCGAGAGTGCGAGCCAGTCGACGTGCGGCGTGTCGAGCTTCACGGAACGATTCCGCCCTCGCTGGACATCGAGCCATGAGGCACCGCGGGCGTGCGAGGCGGTCTGAAGTGGGTCGGCCTCGTAGCCGAAGCCGGCGCCGCAGCGACCGCTTCGTTGAGCGTGATGGCCTGTGGGAACGAGTGCTCCGACACCGCTGCGGGCCACGCCGACAGCGCGATCAGGCACCCGACGAGCGGCAACAGCACCGCGAGCTCCCCCGCGACCAGGTCTTTGGCCGCGTCCGAGACGGCCGAGCCGACGTCCCGGTGGAGGACGCCGGAGATCAGGCGCAGCATGTACATCGCGGCGAGCACGATCGCCGCGGCGCCCACGGCGGCGTAGACCCAGTACTGCTGGAAGACGCCGGCGAGCACGAGGAACTCACCGGCGAAAGCGCTCGATCCCGGCACCGCGAGCGCGATCACGCCCGTCGTCATCAGCAGGGTCGCGAGGACGGGCCGTCCTCGCGCCATCCCTCCGAGCAGCAGGAACTCGCCCGTCGCCGTGCGCCGTTCGATCGCACCCGCGAGCAGGAACAGCGTCGCCGAGACGAGCCCGTGGTTGACCATCTGCAACACCGCGCCGTTGATGCCGAGGCTGTTCTGCGCGAAGAGACCGAGCGTGATCAGTCCCATCTGCGCGAGCGAGGAGTAGGCGATCACGCCGCGCAGGTCCGGCGCGCGGAATGCGAGCACCGACCCGTAGACGAGGCCGACGGCGCCGAGGATCAGGATCGGCGTCCGGAAGTCGTGCGTCGGCCCCGGGAACTTGACGATCGCGATCCGCAGGAAGCCGTAGGCCGCGGCCTTCGACACGATCCCGCTCAACACGGCCGAGACCTCCGGCGACGCCTCGCGGTACGCGTCGGGCAGCCAGCCGTGGAAGGGGAAGAGCGGCGCCTTGACCGCGAATGCGGCCGCGAAGCCGAGGAAGATCCAGTTCGAGCCGCTCGTCCCCGAGTCGACGAGATCGAACGTGCCCTTCGTGAGGCCGAACGCGATGACCGACACGAGCATCAGCAGCGAACCGGCCATCGTGTAGGCGACGAACTTGAACGTCGCGCCCAGCCGGCCCGCGCCGCCCCACACTCCGACGAGCACGTACAGCGGGATCAGCATCGCCTCGAACATCACGTAGAACACGAGGAGGTCCTGCGACGTGAAGACGCCGACGATCGCGCCGATCAGGAACAGCATCAGCCCGTAGTACGCGCGCGGCCGGTCGCGTCCGGCGAGGACGGCGTACATGATCGCGGCCGCCATGACGACGACGGTGAGGCCGACGAGCCAGAGCGAGAATCCGTACATCCCGACGTGGTACGACACGTTGAGGTCGCTGAACCACGACGCCTGCTGCTCGAACTGCAGCCCCTGCGAGAAGTCGAAGCGGGCGAGCGCATCGATCCAGAAGCCGACCTCGACGAGCGCGACGAGGGCGCCGAACGACGCGACCGCGCGGCCGCCGAACGGGAACACGAAGCACGCGAGCCCTCCTGCAACGGGCAGGAAGATCAGGATCGTGACGATCCACGAGTCCACGTCAGCGCACCGTGATGAAGACGACGACGAGGACGGCGAGGCCACCCGCAAGCGCGAGCGCATACGCCCGAAGCAGGCCCGTCTGTAAGCGGCCGACGGCACGGCCCGCCTGCTGCGTCTCGAGCGCGACGCCGGTCCCGGAGCCGAGGATCAGCGGCCGCTCGATCCAGCGGTTCCAGGCGCGCGCCGTCCACACGGCCGGCTTGAAGAAGACCGCGTCGTAGAGCTCGTCGAACCAGAACTTGTGCTCGAGCAGCCGCTGCAGCTGCGGCACGCGCGGTACGGCGACGCGATGAGCCGCGTAGATCGCCCACGCCACGGCGATGCCGACGAGGCCGAAGGCGACGGCGAAGATGCTCGACACCAGCTCCTGCGTCCCGCTCGGATCGACGAGCGGCGGCGCCGAGACCTCGAGGAACTTCGTGATCGGCGTCCAGAAGGGCGCGAACTGGATCCAGCCGGCGAACGTCGCGAGCACGGCGAGGATCGCGACCGGCCAGAACATTTCGTGCGGCGCCTCCCTGTCGTGGTGCCGGTGGAAATGCTCCTGCGCGTACGCGCTCGGCTCGCCCCAGAAGACGAGGAAGAGCATGCGGAACGTGTAGACGCCGGTCAGGAAGGTGCCGACGACTGCGAAGACCCAGAGGATCGCGCCGAACGTCCCGCGCGCGAGCGCCGCCGCCAGGATCGAGTCCTTGGAGAAGAAGCCGGAGAACGGCGGGATGCCGACGAGCGACAGCGCGCCGGCCATGAAGCACCAGTAGGTGAGCGGCGACAGCTTGCGCAGCCCTCCCATCCGGCGCATGTCCTGCTCGCCCGTGAGCGCGTGGATCACGATGCCCGCCGCGAGGAAGAGCAGCGCCTTGAAGAACGCGTGCGTCAGCAGGTGGAACATCCCGTTCGAGTACGCGCCCACGCCGACGCCGAGAAACATGTAGCCGATCTGCGACATCGTCGAGTACGCGATCACGCGCTTGATGTCCGTCTGCACGAGCGCGATCAGGCCGGCCATGACGAGCGTGATCGTCCCGAGGACCGCGACGAGGTCGAGCGCCCTCGGCGCCAGCTCGAAGACGGCATGCGCGCGCGCGACGAGGTACACGCCGGCCGTCACCATCGTCGCCGCGTGGATGAGGGCGCTCACCGGCGTCGGGCCTTCCATCGCATCGGGCAGCCACGTGTGCAGCGGCACCTGCGCCGACTTCGCGACCGCACCGCCGAGCAGCCCGAGCGCCACGAGGTAGATGACCGTGTCGCTCGAGCCGCCGATCGCGCTGAGCGCGCCGAAGTTGACGGAGCCGGTCTGCTCGATCAGCAGGAACAGCGCGAGCGCGATGGTCGCGTCTCCGATCGCGTTCATGATGAATGCCTTCTTCGCGGCCGCGATCGCGCTCGGCCGCTCCTGGTTGAAGCCGATCAGCAGGTACGACGAGAGGCCGACGAGCCCCCAGCCGACGAGCAGGATGAGCAGGTTCCCGGCCTGTACGAGCAGCAGCATCGAGAAGACGAAGATCGCCATGTACGCGAAGTAGCGGCGCTCCTCGGCGTCGCCGTCCATGTAGCCGATCGAGTACGCGACGATCAGCGAGCCGACGCCGGAGACGATCAGCATCATGAAGACGCTCAGCGGGTCGACGAGGATCGTGAGGCCGAAGTGGTACGGGCCGGCGCCGAGCCACGTGTAGGCGGTCGACAGGTGGTGTCGCTGTGATGCGTCCTCCGAGAGGAGCTTCGCGAGCGCGACCACGGCGCCGGCGAACGCGACGACCGTCGACGTCGTCGCGATCCAGCCGGTGACGCGTCGCGGGATCCGGGTGCCGCCGAGCGTGATCACGAGCGCCCCGACGAGCGGTGAGAGCAGGCAGACCCAGGCGGCGGCGATCATCCGCGGAGGGTCTGCAGCCGGTCGACGTCGAGTGGCAGGCGCCGCCGCGACATCGCGACGATCAGGCCGAGGCCGACGACGACCTCGGACGCCGCGACGGCCATCACGGCGATCGCGAACACCTGGCCCGAGGCCTCGCCGCTGTGCCGCGCGAAGGCGATCAGGGCGAGGTTGCCGCCGTTGAGCATGATCTCGAGCGAGAGCAAGACGATCAGCGGCGAGCGGCGAAGCAGCACGCCGAGCGCGCCGATTGCGAAAAGCATCGCGCTCACGGCGAGATACCAGGTGATGTCAGGGCCCAGCATGTGCCTGCGGCTCGAGCTTGCGCGAGTGGTGGCCGAGGATGACGCCGCCGACCGCGGCTGCGAGCAGCACGATCGAGGTGACCTCGAATGCGAGCAGATGGTCGGTCAGGAACAGGCGCCCGATCTCCTCGGGACTGCCGAACGATGACGAGATGTCGGCCTCGTGCTCGAGGCGCCCGCCCGTCGTCGTCCCGATCGCGACGATGATCTCGACGAGAATCGCCGCGGTCGCGACGATCGCGCCGGTGGTCTGCCAGCCGCGCCGCCCCGCGAAGGGCGCGTCGGCCTCGCCGCCCAAATACGCGATCACGAACAGGAACATGACCATCACCGCGCCCGCGTACACGAGCACCTGCGCGGCCGCGACGAACTCCGCCGACAGCAACAGGTACAGCACGGCGAGCGAGCCGAGATTGCCGATCAGCGCGAGCGCGGAGAAGAACGGGTTGCGCATCGAGACGACGCCGATGGCCGAGGCGAGGCAGGCGAAGGCGGCCGCGAACCAGACGATCCACACGACGACGTTGCTCGCCGACGCGACGATCAACTGTTGTCCCTGTAGTACGGGATCGGCGTGTCGTAGAGGTCGCGGTCGAAGACGTCGATCTTCTTGATCGGCCCGGCGAGCAGCATGTCCTTCGTGTAGATCTGGTCGTCGCGGTTGTACTCGGAGATCTCGTACTCGTTGCCGAGCGTGATCGCGTCGAACGGACAGGCGAGCTCGCAGTAGCCGCAGAAGATGCAGCGGCTCATGTTGATCTCGTAGATGCGCGCGTAGCGCTCGCCCGCCGAGACGCGGTTGTCGGGCGTGTTCTCGGCGGCGACGACGCGGATGCAGTCGGCGGGGCAGGCGGCCGCGCAAAGCGAGCAGCCGATGCACTTCTCGAGGCCGTTCTCGTGGCGCCAGAGCCGGTGGCGGCCGCGGAAGCGCGGGTACATCGGCTTCTTGTACTCGGGGTACTGCTGCGTGAGCGGCTTGTGGAAGAGCTGCCCGAACGTGACGGCGAAGCCTTTGACGCGGTCGAGCGGCTGTGGGCTCATCGGCGTGCCTCACGTCGATGAGCGAGGGAAGGGGCGAAGGGGGAAACCGTGAGGTTTCCCCGCACCTTCTCCTCAGCGTGCGCG
>JBJMJE010000090.1:0-21869 GCA_045806505.1 Gaiellaceae bacterium | reverse complement strand
CGGGACGTGGACCCCTGCGCCGACGTCGTTCCGCCGCCTCTGGCAGCGCTGCGACGCGAGCGGTGAAGACTGCCGCAACATCACCGGCGCGACCGGGCGCACGTACGGCGTCCGGAGCGCCGACGTCGATCATCGCCTGCGCGCGCTCGTCACGGCGATCACCGCGGCGGGCGTGTCGACGGTCGCCTCGAGCCCGTCGGCCGTCGTGGTCGGAAACACGTCGACGTCGACGGTGACGACGACCACCTCGACGACGCTGCAGGGCAACCGCGCGCCGAGGCTCAAGTTCATCTCGCTGCGGTGGTTCGGACGCAGCCTCTACGCACGCTTCCGCGTCTGCGACGACGACCCCGGGAGGATCGGGCTCACCGCGCGGCACAACAAGGCACGCTCACTTCCGTACACGCGGCGCATGACCGTCGCGCTCAGCTTCGGATGCGCGACGTACACGCGGCACTGGGTCCCGCCCGTCCGCTTCCGGGCGTCGGGCCTGCTCGTCGTCCAGCTGCGGGCTTCCGACAGCGGTCATCGCCTGAGCACGGTCGTGCGGCGCTCGATCCGTCACCGCTAGCCATCTCGGCTTTATGGCAGATCCGGTCGCGACGTCAGGTCGCGGCCGGCTCTGCCACGGGCGCGCTCTGCCGCGCCGCGCGCGGACGGCGGGCGCGCGACTCCTGCGCCATCCGTACGCGTGGATCGATCAGGGCATACGTCAGATCGACGACGAGGTTCAGGATCAGGATCCCGATCGTCGTGAACGTGACGACGCCGAGGATCACCGGCAGGTCCTTGCCCGGGATCGCCTGTCGCAGCATCCCCCCGAGGCCGGGAAGCCCGAACACGGTCTCGATGAAGATGACGCCGCCGAGTGCCGTCCCGATGTCCATGCCGAGCATCGTCACCACCGGCAGCATCGCGTTCCGGATCACGTGGCCGCGCAGCACCTGGGCCTCGCCGGCGCCCTTCGCGCGCGCGGTGCGCACGTACTCCTCGTGCATCGTCTCGACGACGCTCGCGCGGATCATCCGCGCGTAGATCGCCGCGTAGAGGAAAGCGAACACGAACCACGGCAGCAACAGGTGGTATGCCCACTGCGTCGGCCCGCCGCAGGGCGTCGTCGGGCTGAAGACCTCGCAGTAGCCGGTGAACGGGAACGCGTGCAGCTTGTAGCCGAGCAGCCAGCCGAGCACGAGCCCGAGCCACGCGGGATGCGCCGAGACGCCGATCAGCACGAACACCATCCCCGATCGATCTAAGAGCGAGCGCGGGCGAAGCGCGGACAGGATTCCGATCGGCACCGCCATCAGGAGCCAGAAGATCACCCCGCCGGCGAGCAGCGAGAGCGTCACCGGCGCTGCGTTGAAGATGAGGTCCCTGACCTCGCGGCGGTTCTGGTACGAGCGCCCGAGCTCGCCGTGGCGCACGAGGCCCCACGTGAAGCGCACGTACTGGTCGGGCAGCGTCCCGTGCAGGCGCAGCGCGTTGTGGATGTCGTAGTCGCTCGCGTTCCCGCCGCGGCCGAGCTGCCGGATCTGCGGCTGCGGCATCACGAAGAACACGATGAAGACGAAGAGCGTGACGCCGAAGAACAGCAGGATCGACGAAAAGACCCGCGCGACGATGAACCTCGCCATTGCCAGAGGTTAGTCGGACTCGTCCGTCACCGAAAGTGCTCCCACGACCCCAGTACGACCGGCTCGCCGTTTCGGATCAGCTGCACCCCCTCCCCCTCCTCGCAGCGTCCGACGACCGTGAATTCGCCCGGCTTCTCGAGCGCCGCAAGCAGCTCGTAGTCCTCGCCGAAAGCGAGATCTTCGGGCTCGGCGCCGGACGCCAGCGGCACCAGCTCGAGGTCGACGACGACACGGCAGCCGGAGCGGGCGGCGATGCGGCCCGCATCGCGGGCGATGCCGTCGGAGACGTCGAGCATCGCGTGGGCGTGGCGGGCAAGTCGCTGCCCCTCCTCGAGCCGGAGCGGCGGTCGGACGTAGGCGCCGCGGCGGAATGCCGCGCCCGCGGCGCCGAGGGGGCCGGTGAGGACGAGCACGTCGCCGGGACGCGCGCCGCCTCGACCCGGGACGCGGTCGGAGCGGCCGACGGCTGTGACGCTGAGGACGAGCAGATCGGCTCGCGTGGTGTCGCCGCCGACCACGGGCACGCCGGCCTCGCGGATCCCCTCGTAGAGCGCCACGACATCGTCCATGCTCGTGTCGCCGCGCACGCCGAGGGTCACGATCAGGCCGTCGGGCCTCGCGCCGGCGGCGGCAAGGTCGCTGAGGTTGACGGCGGCGGCCCGGAAGCCGAGGTCGCGCCAGGTGATCCAGTCGAGGCGGAAGTGGACGCCTTCGACGAGCGCGTCCTGCGTCACGACGGCGCCGGCGAGCTCGGCCGTGTCGTTCTCGATGCCGTGGACGAGGCCGCGGCGTTCGAGCTCGGCGAGCACGCCGAGCTCGCCGATGTCAGTGAGTCTCGGCATCGACGGCTGCGCGAACGGCCTCCGCCTCCGAGACGGCACGGATGACAGCGACGCCTCGTGCGCCGGCGGCGATGCATTCCGCCGCATTCGACGCGTCGATTCCGCCGATCGCGACGACCGGCACGCTCACCGCGTCGCAGATCGCGGCGAGGCCGCCGAGCCCGATCGGCTCGTCGGCATCGATCTTGGACGGCGTCGCCCAGACGGGCCCGGCGCCGATGTAGCCGGCGCCCTCGCCGACGCCGTGACGCGCCTCTTCGACGTTCGAGGCGGAGACCCCGAGCAGCAGGTTTGCGCTGCGCGCGCGCTCCTTGCCCTCGTCGTCGCGGCCGAGGTGCACGCCGTCGGCGCCGAGGGCGAGCGCGGCGTCGACGTCGTCGTTGACGACGAACGTGACGCCCGCGGCGCGGGCCGCGTCGCCGACGGCGCGGCCGCGCTCGACGACCTCGGCCGTCGCCAGATCCTTGAGGCGCAGCTGGATCACGGTCGCCCCGCCTTCGGCAGCACGTCTCGCGGTCGCCGCGTCCTCGACGATGCAGTGGAGCTTCATGCGTCGGAGATGCGCGTGCGGGGATCGAGGGCCTCGGGCGTCAATACGTAGAGCCCGTCGTACAGCCGCGCGTGAAATGTCCCCGGGCCGGATGCCTCGTGCGCCGCAGCTTCGGCCGCGACGCCGAGCGCCGCCAGCGCGTACGCGGCAGCCGCAGTCAACGCGGCCGGACGTACGGCGGCGAAGCAGCCTGTCAGCGCCGTCGAGATGCAGCCAGAGCCGGTGATGGTCGCGAGGAGCGGATCGCCGTTCGCGATCGCCAGCGTCCGCTCGCCGTCCGACACGTGGTCGACCGGGCCGGTCACGGCGGCGACGACGCCCAGCTGGTTGGCGGCCGTACGCGCAATCTCCGCGCCGCTACCCGCCGCGCCGATCGCCTCGACGCCGCGGATCTCCGCCTCGAGCCCGGCGAGCGCCGCGACCTCGGCAGCGTTCCCGCGCACGATCGCGACGTCGACCTCGTCGAGGATCCGCTTCGCCGTCTCGGTGCGAAACGTCGTCGCGCCGGCGCCGACCGGGTCGAGCACGACGGGCGCGCCCACGGAGTTCGCCGCCTTCCCCGCGAGCAGCATCGCCTCGACCCAGGGCACCGAGAGCGTCCCGATATTCAGGACGAGCGCGCCCGCGACCGAGGCCAGCTCCTCGACCTCTTCGACGGCATGCGCCATCACGGGCAGCGCACCGATCGCGAGGGTCGCGTTCGCCGTCTCGTTCATGACGACGTAGTTCGTGATCTGGTGGATCAGCGGCTTGCGCTCGCGCAGGTCGCGCAGTGCGGTGCCCGGCGAGTCGCTCATCGTGCCCTCTCCAGATGGAACACGTCGACCGGCCCCTCGCCGGCGCCGAGCGCGCGGAGGCCGTGCGCCACGGCGTCGCTCGCGGTCGCGGCCGCGACCATCGCCGCTGCGAGCAGGTCCTCGCCGCGGGCCAGCAGCGCCGTGAGCGTCGCCGAATGCGTGCAGCCGGAACCGTGCGTCGCCCCTCCCTCGTGCCGCCGCACGGGAATAGTGACCGCCGTCTCGCCGTCGAAGAACGCATCTCCGTCGCCGCCGCCGGTCACGATCGCCGCACGCGCACCGAGCTCGACGAGACGCCTCGCCTGCGCGGCCGGATCGCCTTCGCCGACCAGGGCGGTGGTCTCGTCGGCGTTCGGCGTCACGACGGTCGCGAGCGGAATCAGTCGCTCGACGAGCACCGAGACGGCGTCGTCCTCGAGCAGCTTGGCACCCGAGCTGGCGACCATGACGGGATCGACGACAAGCGGCACGCGGTGCGCATCGAGAAAGTCGGCGACGGTCTCGATCACCGGCGCGGAGAAGAGCATCCCCGTCTTCGCCGCGTCGACGCCGATGTCGTCGAAGACCGCGTCGAGCTGCGCCGTCACGAACTGCGGCGGCAGCTCGTGGATCGCCGTAACGCCGGCGGTGTTCTGCGCCGTCAGCGCGACGATCGCGCTCATCCCGTGGCAGCCCGCCGCCGCGAAGGCCTTCAGGTCGGCCTGGATGCCGGCGCCGCCGCCCGAGTCGGACGAGGCGATGGTCAACGCACGTGGGACGATCTCGACTCCCTTCGCCGGTATTAGCCGGATCAGGTTCAGCGGGTGTGTTCTCAGCCTCGTTCGCGAGGCACCCCGGTCGGCGAAGCCTAGCGAGCGGCCATCGTCACACCGACGGTCGTTGGCCGCACCGAGTCGCCGCGTGCCGGAAGCGTGACGGCGAGCGCTGCGGACTTCATCCGCTGATATACGAGACGCATGGCCACCAGCGTCACACGCTGGGACGACCTCGTCCAGGGCGAGGAGCTCGCGCATCTCGCCACCGAGCCCGCGCGCGAGGCGCAGCTCGCGCCGCTGCCAGACGACGTGCATGCGACCGTTCGCGACGCGCTTCCGTTCGACTCGCTGTACCTCCACCAGCGCGACGCGTGGGACGCGGCTCGGCGCGGCGAGCACGTCATCGTCACGACCGGCACCGCGTCCGGCAAGACGCTCGCGTTCAACCTGCCCGTCCTCGATGCGGTCTCCCGCGACCCGAAGCTGCGGACGCTCTACCTCTACCCGACGAAGGCCCTCGCGCAGGACCAGGCGCGCACGCTCGCGTCGTTCAGGCTGCCGCGCACGCGCGCCGCGATCTACGACGGCGACACGCCGGGCGAGCGGCGCTGGCAGATCCGCCGCTGGGCGAACCTCATCCTCACGAACCCCGACATGCTCCACGTCGGCGTCCTGCCGCATCACGACCGCTGGGGCGACGTGCTCTCGAACCTGCGCTACGTCGTAGTCGACGAGGCGCACGTCTACCGCGGCGTCTTCGGCTCGCACGTCGGCAACGTCCTGCGGCGGCTGCGCCGGCTCGCGCGCGTGTACGGCGCTGACCCGCAGTTCCTGCTCGCGTCGGCGACGATCGCGAACCCCGGCGAGCTCGCGCGTTCGCTGCTCGGAGTGGACGTGACCGTCATCGGAGCCGATGCGGCGCCGCGCGCGGAGCGGACGATCGCGCTGTGGAACCCGCCGCTGCTGGACGAGGAACTGGGGCAGCGCGCGTCTGCCATCGGTGAGGCCTCACGCCTCTACGCGGCGCTCGTCTCGCGCGGACTGCGCACGATCTGCTTCGCCAAGAGCCGGCGCAGCGCGGAGCTGATCCACCGCTTCGCGGCCGAACGCGTCGAGCCGGCAACTGCCGCGCGCCTCGCGCCCTACCGCGCCGGCTACACGCCGGAGCAGCGCCGCGAGGTCGAGCGGCGGCTCGTGGAAGGCGAGTTGCTCGGCGTCGCGGCGACCGACGCGCTGGAGCTCGGGATCGACATCGGCCTGCTCGACTGCGCCATCTCCGTCGGCTTCCCCGGCACGGTCGCGTCGCTGCGCCAGCAATGGGGTCGCGCGGGCCGACGCGGGCACGGCCTCGCCGTGCTGATCGCGAGCGAGGACGCGCTCGACCAGTACTTCATGCGCGAGCCGGACACGCTGCTCGAGCGCCGCGTAGAAGCCGCGATCCTCGACCACGCTAACCCGCGGGTCCTCGACGGACACGTGCTCTCCGCCGCCTTCGAAGGGCCGCTCGACGATGCTGACCGGGAGACGCTCGGCGACGCGGCACTCGAGCGGGCTGCGCTCCTCTCCGAGCTCGAGCACACGCCCGCCGGTTTCGTCTGGGCCGGCAGGGACTACCCCGCCGCGCGCATCTCGCTGCGTTCATCCACACCCGATGCCGTCACGGTCGTCGAAGAGGAGACGGGCGCGCTGCTGGGCCTCGTCGAGCTCGAGCGCTCGTACTCCACGGTTCACGACGGCGCCGTCTACCTGCACCTCGGCGAGCCGTACCTCGTGCGCCGGCTCGACCTGGACGGCCGCACCGCGCTCGTTTCGCCGTTCCGCGGCGACTGGTACACGATGGCGAAGGAGGAGACCGATACCGCGATCCTCGAGGAGCGCCGGCGCGAGCGCAGGTGCGGGCTCGAGCTTTGCTTCGGCGCTGTCGCGGTCACCGAGCGGGTGATTGCGTACCAGCGCCGGCGAATCTCGACGCAGGAGGCGATCGACCTCGTGCAGCTCGACCTGCCGGAGACGACGTTCGAGACCGAGGCCGTCTGGTACGTCCCGACCGACGCCCAACTCCACGGGTTCGACGCGATGCCGCAGCTGCTCGGCTCGCTCCACGCGGCGGAGCATTCGATGATCGCCCTCCTGCCGCTGTGGGCGATGTGCGACCGTTGGGACATCGGCGGGCTCTCGACCAACCTCCACCGGCAGACCGGCCGCCCGACCGTCTTCGTCTACGACGGACACGCAGGCGGCGTCGGGATCGCCGAGCGCGGCTTCGACGTGTTCGAGGGCTGGGTCGCGGACACGGCGCGCCTGCTCGAGCGCTGCCCGTGCGAGCACGGCTGCCCTTCCTGTGTGCAGAGCCCGAAGTGCGGCAACCTGAACGAGATGCTCGACAAGCAGGGCGCGCTGACGCTGCTCCGGCGGATGGAGGCAGCGGGGTGAACTCAACGCGGACGCTGCGCCGGGTGCTCCTGCGGCCGCCGCGCGCGGACGAGCTCGGGCGCTGGCAGGAGTTCGCGTGGCGTGCCGAGCCGGATGCGGGTGCGATCGCGGCCGAGCACGGCGCGCTGTGCGAGCTGCTCGCCGTAGCGGGCGCCGAGGTCGTGCTCGCGGAGGAGCCCGTGCCGGGAGATCCGGACGCGATCTATGCGTACGACCCGGTTCTGATCGGACCGCACGGAGCGTTCCTGCTCCGAATCGGCAAGCCGGGGCGTGTCGCGGAAGCCGATGCGCTCGCGGCGCCGCTCGCGGCCGCCGGGATCTCGATCGTCGCGCGGATGGAGGCGCCCGCGACGGCGGACGGCGGCGACATGTTCTGGCTCGACGAGCACACGTTGCTCGTCGGCCGCGGCTACCGAACGAACGACGCCGGTGTCGCGTGGATCCGCGACGCGCTGCCGGACGCGGAGGTCCTGGCGTTCGACCTGCCGCACCTGCGCGGCCGGAGCGAGGTGCTCCACCTGATGTCGCTCGTCTCGCCGCTCGCGGACGACCTCGTCGTCGCGTTTCCGCCGCTGCTGCCCGTGCGTCTCGTCGAGCTGTTCGAGCAGCGCGGCGTCGAGATGGTCGAGGTGCCCGAGGAAGAGCTCGACAGCATGGGCCCGAACGTGCTCGCTCTCGCGCCGCGCGTCGCGCTCGCCCTGGAGCGGAACATCGAGACGCGGCGGCGGCTCGCGCGCGCGGGGGTCGAGGTGCTGACCTACGAGGGCACGGAGCTCTCGAAGGGCGACGGCGGCCCGACGTGCCTGACGCGCCCGCTAGTGCGCGACTGACGCGAGCACGAACTCAACGGCCTCGGCCGGCGTCTTCGCCCGCGGCACGCCCTCGATGTGGAGGCCCGGCTCGAGGATCACGACCGGTCGCCCGTAGACGAGCGCGAACCCGATCTCGGTGAGCGTGCCGTGCGAGCCTCCGACGGCGATCACGGCGTCGCCAGAGGCCGCGACTACGGCGTTGCGGGCATGGCCGAGCCCGGTGACGACGATGTGGTCGATCCACTCGTTCGCGTCGGCGCGCGACGAGCCGGGCAGGATCCCGATCGTCGTTCCGCCCGCGGACTTCGCGCCGCGCGCCGCCGCAGCCATCACTTCGCCGCGACCGCCGCAGACGACCGTGCAGCCGCTGTCGGCGAGCAACCGCCCGACCTCCTCCGCGCGCTCCTCGTGCTCGGCGCCGCTGCCGATCACGCTGACCTGGATCGCCATCTACCCGACGGCCGTACGTGTGCCGTCCTGCGCAACGAGGTAGAGGCCGCGGCTCGAGGCCTTGCCGCAGTCGCCGTTCGCGAGCTCGACGATCGCGCGGCCGTCCTCGGTCCACCCGTCGGCGGTCGATTGCGGCGCCTTCGCCCAGTCGGCCTCGCCGGTCACGACGCGCGGCACACCGCCGCGCGCCGGAACGAGGAACGCGAACGGCACCTCGCACTCGGACGACCACTGCGCGAGGAACGTCTTCCCGTCGGGCGACAGGTAGGCCTTCGCCCAGTGCCCGACGATCGCGCCCGGAGGCTTTCCGATGGCGAGCTTCTTGCCGTCGCGGACGAAGCGGCTGCCGCAGATCGCGTAGTGGAACGCGAGGTCGGCCGCGATGCCGTTGCACTGCTGGATCTTCGTGACTGTCCGCGTCGTCGTCGAGCCGCAGCCGCCGAGGACCAGCAGGCCCGCCACGACCGCGGCGGCGCGGATCACGAGATCGCCTTCAACGCCTTCGCAAGCGACTGGCGCGTCGTCAGCACGCCCTCGTAGAGATCGCCGAAGCGCCGGACGCGGTCGAGCACGACCTCCATCGAGTAGATCGCCGGGTTCAGCTTCTCGTTCACCTCGTCCCAGCGCAGCGGCGTCGACACCGGCGCGCCCTCCTGGGGGCGCACGCTGTAGGCGGACGCGATCGTCTTGCCCTCACCGTTCTGGTTCGCATCGATGAGGACGCCGCGGCGGCGCGACTTCGTCCACTCCGTCGTCACCAGGCCGCGGTTCGTCCGCGCGAGGGCACCGGCGATGATCTCCGCGAAGCGGCGCGTGTCGTCGTACGTGTGCCGCCGTTCGATCGGCACGAGGATGTGAATGCCGTCGGCGCCGCTCGTCTTCGGAAACGACACGAGGCCGAGGGCGTCGAGCGCCTGCTTGACGAGCAGCGCGACCTGGATCGTCTCGGCGAAGCCGACGTCGGCCGCGGGATCGAGGTCGAAGAGCACGAAGTCCGGGCGATCGGGCTTGTCGATCCGCGAGTACCACGTGTTCAGGTCGATGCACCCCATGTTCACCATCCACAGCAGCGCGAGCTCGTCGTTGACGAGCGGGAAGTTCACCCACTTCTTCTCGCGGGGCTTCTCGCGCGTCGAGACGAGCGCGCGGAAGCGCGGGATCCACTCGGGCATGTGCACCGGCGCGTCCTTCTGGAAGAAGAACTTGCCTTTCCAGCCGTCGGGGTAGCGCTTCATCGTGAACGGCCGGTCCTTGAGATGCGGGGCGAGCACCGGCGCGATGTCGCGGTAGTAGCGGAGCAGGTCGCCCTTGGTGATTCCCTCCTCGGGCCAGAACGGCTTGTCCAGATTCGAGAGATTGAGCTCGCGCTTGCCACGGCGGATGTGCGTCTCGAGCGGCTCGGGCTCCGGTTCCGGCTCCTCGAGCCGCACCTCCTCGGCGGGCTTGTCGTCGCGGAGGCCCTGGTACGACGGCGCCCGGAGCCGGCCGTCGTGCGTGAACTCGGCGAACTCCACCTCGGCGACGAGTTGCGGCTCGACCCACACGATTTCATCCTTTCGCACGCGAGGCAGCTTGGGAATTGGCCGAAAGGGACTCGTCTCGCGGCGCAGCGGCTTCAGCTTCGAGAGGAGCCGGCGGATCTCGGCGTCGTTGAAGCCGGTGCCGACGTTGCCGACGTAGCGCAGCTCGTCGCCTTCGCGCACCGCGAGGATCAGCGAGCCGAACGTCGACGCGCGCCGGCCGCCGCCGTGCGTGTACCCGGCGATGATGAACTCCTGGCGGCCGTGCGTCTTGACCTTCAGCCAGTCGCGCGTGCGCCGGCCCTCGGCGTACCGTGAGTCGAGGCGCTTGGCCATGATGCCCTCGAGCTCCTGCTGCTTCGCCGCCTCGTACAGCGCATCGCCGTCGTCGAACGCCTCGGACAGGCGCACGCACCGGTTGCGGCGGTCGAGCAGCTTCCCGAGCCGCTCCCGGCGCTCCCGCAGGGTCAGGTCGACGAGCGGTACGCCTTCGACTTCGAGCACGTCGAACACGTAGTAGACGAGCGCCGTGCCGCCCTGCTGCATCGCCGAGAAGCTCGCGCGGCCGCGTTCGTCGAGGGCGCAGACCTCACCGTCGATCACGGCATGCGGCGTCTTCACCGCCTTCGCAACTTCCTTCGCGACGCTCGCGAAGCGCTCGGTGAGGTCGTTGTCCTTGCGCGAGAGAAGCTGCACCTCGGACCCGCGGATGTACGCGAGCGCGCGGTAGCCGTCCCACTTCACCTCGAACGTCCACTGCTCGCCGCTCGGCACGTCACGCTCGCGCGTCGCGCGCATCGGCCGGTATCGGCGCGCAGTCGCCGCCGTCTCGCTCGGCTGCTCGCGCTTGCGAACGATCAGCCAGTTCTCCTCCTTGCCGTCGAGATGGGCGGGCACGAGCGCCCAGACACCGTTGAGCCGCTCGCCGTGGAGCCGGACCGTGAGGCCGCCGTTCCGCTTCTCCTCGAGGAGCTCGTACGTCCCCTCGTCCCAGATCTCGACCGTGCCGGCGCCGTAGTTCCCCTTGGGGATCTCGCCCGCGAACTTCGCGTACTCGATCGGATGGTCCTCGACGTGGACGGCGAGGTGCTGCTCCCCCGGCTCGACCGGAACCCCTTTCGGAACGGCCCAGGACGCGAGGGCGCCGTCGCGCTCGAGCCGGAAGTCGTAGTGGAGCCGCCGCGCGTCGTGCCGCTGGACGACGAAGATCGGACCGCCGTCGCCTTCTTTCGGGCCGTCCTCGTCGAACGGCTCCGGCGTCTGCGCCGGGTCTCGCTTGCGCCGGTACTGCCGCAGGCTCACGTGTGGAGAGGTTGCCGGAGGGCGTGTTTAGGAATCGGGGACGGGGACGAAAATATGATTTGCAAGCGGCCAGGCTTCCATGCAGAGGCTTTTCCGCAAGCGGGGGGTCCGACGCTCGAGGCCGGAATTACCGGCCTCGAGTCATGTTTGGGGCGGGGGAAAAGGCTGTGGATACTGGGGAAAGCCGCCGCGGAAACCGTTTCCTCAAGCGAAAACGCCGAGCGAGCGGAACCGTGCGCGCCGCCGGCGCCTGAGTTCGTCGCCCGGAACCGACTCCAGGTCGTCGAGCGCCTCCCGGATCGCCTCGCCCAGCAGCCTGGCGGCCGCGTCCGGATCGGTCTGGGCTCCGCCGGGCGGCTCGGGGACGATCCCGTCGATGACGCCGAGGTCGTAGCAATGCGCGGCGTCGGGCTTGAACGCCGCCGCCGCCTTCTGCTTCTGGTCGGGGTCGCGCCACAGGATGGCGGCACAGCCCTCGGGCGAGATGACGGAGTAGATCGCGTTCTCCTGCATGAGCACCCGGTCGGCCACCGCGATCGCGACCGCCCCGCCGGAGCCGCCCTCGCCGATGATGCAGGCGACGGTCGGAATCTGCAGCCGGAGCATGATCGCCTGCGAGCGCGCGATCGCGCCGCCCTGCCCGTGCTGCTCGGCGGCGACGCCCGGATAAGCACCCGGCGTATCGACGAACGTGACGAGCGGGAAGCCGAACGTGTCGGCCAGTTGCATCGTGCGCATCGCCTTGCGGTAGCCCTCCGGATACGCCATCCCGAAGTTGCGACGTGAACGCTCCTTGATGTCGCGGCCCTTCTGCTGGCCGACGATCGCAACGGTGCGGCCGTCGAGCCTGCCGAGACCCGTGACGATCGCGGCGTCGTCCGCACGGAAGCGGTCGCCGTGCAGCTCGAAGAAGTCGTCGAGCAGCCGCCCGACGTAGTCGAGCGTGAACGGGCGTTCATCGTGGCGTGCGAGCTCGACGGAGCGCCAGATTTCCTCGTCCGTCTCGTCGCGTGCGATGCGGTCGAGCTGCTGCTCGAGCTTCTCGACTTCGCCGGAGACGCGCGCGCCGCGGAGCAGGCTCGTGCTCCTGAGCTTGCTCAGGCGGTCGCGGAGCCTGAGCTCCGCCTCACCCGGCATGCGCGAACAACCTCAGCAGCTTGGCGACCGTGGGCCGGAGCTCGGATCGCGGAACGACCGCGTCGAGGTGGCCGAAGCGGTAGTTGGACTCGGCGAGCCCGAAGTCGTCGGGCAGCTTCTCCCGTGTGGTCTGCTGCACGACGCGCGGGCCGGCGAACGACATCAGCGCGCCGGGCTCCGCGATCAGGACGTCGCCGAGGCTCGCGAAGCTCGCGAGCAGGCCGCCCGTCGTGGGATGCGCGAGCACGGAGATGAACGGCGTGCGCGAGTCGTGCAGGTCCTCGACCGCGGCGACGGTCTTCGGCAGTTGCATCAGCGCGAGGATGCCCTCCTGCATGCGCGCGCCGCCGGAGGCGGCGACCGAGACGAGCGGCGCACCGCGCGTGATTGCGCTGTCGCACGCACGCGAGAACTTCTCGCCGACGACGCTGCCCATCGAGCCGCCCATGAACGCGAAGTCCATCACGGCGAGCTCGCAAGCGTGCCCGTCGATCGACGCCTGCCCGATCACCATCGCGTCGCCGAGGTCCGTCTTCAGCTCGGCCTCAGCGAGCCGTTCCGTGTACGGCCGCAGGTCGAAGAACTCGAGCGGGTCCTCGGAACGAAGCTCTGCAGCCTCTTCGGTGAACGATCCGGGGTCGGTGAGCTGCGCGATGCGTTCGCGCGCCGGCACCGGAAAATGGTGGCCGCAGTGGCCACAGACGTAGAGCGTCGCCTCGAGCTCGTCGTCGCGGTAGTGCGAGTCGCACTTTGGACACGTGTTCGGGTGCTTCGTGCCGTTCTTGGGCACCGGAGCATCGCGCTGCTCGATCGAGACGTCGACCCGTTCGGCCATGCGGCGAGTCTAGAGCGCGGAGGCGCCGGAGAGACGCTTCTCGTAGATCGTCCTGCGGCCCACGGCGTGCATGCCGACGGCCTCGTAGAGCTGGACGGCGCCCGTCGGGTTGTCGGCCTGGACGCTCAGGCCGGCAGCGGTCCTGCCGTGCACCGCCAGCGCCCGAAACGCGTGCAGCAGCAAGGCACGCCCCAGGCCGCGGCGGCGCCATTCACGGCCGACGGCGAGCGACTCGACCCACCCCAGGCCGGGCGCGCCGGCGCGCTCCTCGTCGCAGAGGGCCAAGCCCGCGAGCTCACCGCCTGCCTCGGCCGCGAACCAGAGGTCGAGGCGCTTGCGTCCCTCCCACCACGAAGCCCATTCCTCGAAAGGCGTCGGGCGGAAGTCGTGCACGTCCGCGAATGCCTCCTCGAGCAGCGCGTGGACGCGGGGCTCCTCGCCGTTGCGCACCGTTCGCACCTCGACGCCGACGGGCCAATCGGGCTCGGGCGTCGCATCGTCCAGCGGCACCTGCATCTCGAGCGACGCTCGGAACGGCGTGAAGCCGCGCGCCCTCAGCATGACGCCGACGCCTTCGCTGTTCGGCCACTCGTGCGCGACCAGGCGGTCGATGCCCGCGTCGCGTGCACGTGTCTCGGTCCAGTCGAGGAGGGCATTGCCCGCATCCGAATCGTTCGCGGTCCAGTCGATCGAGACGCGGTCGGCTTCGAGCTGTATGTCCGCGTAGCCGACGATCCGTCCGGTTCGCTCGGCGACGCGGAAATCGTTCGCGACGTCGAACCTTGGATTCGCGAACCACGACCGCACCTCGCGGGCGTCGGTCGAGCGGCGCGTCGCGAAGAGCGCGGCGATCGCCTCCGCGTCGTCCGGCGTCGGCGCTCGCAGCACGTCAGGCAACGAGCTCACCGAGCGTGTCGGCGAGACCGACGAGATCCGGTTGCTGGCGTGTCGGCGGCGGCACGAACGACTCCGCGAGCCGGTTGATCCAGATACTCGGGATGCCGAGCGTCGCCGCAGGGACGACGTCGTGGAAGTGCGACGCGGCGACGTGCACGTCCGGCAGGCGCCCGATTCGCTCCTCGAACGCGCGCCAGTGTCCGGGCGCCGGCTTGTAGGAGCCAATCTCGGACGCCACGATCGCGAACTCGAACGGGACGCCGATGCTTGCCATCGACGCCTCGATGAACTCGCGATCGGTGTTGGAGAGGATCGCCAGCTTCCACCCCCGGCGTCGTGTGTCTTCGAGCGATTCGCTCACCTCCGGAAACACGGGCCACGCGGGAAGCGAGCGCGCGAGCTCGTCGGGATCGTCGAGGCCGAGCTGCGCGGACACCTCGTGCAAGACGTCGCGGTACGAACGCGACGGATCCTCTGCCTGGACCTGCGGCTCGAGCTCGTGGTAGCGCGGCAGCAACGCGTCGCCGACGACGGAACGAATTCCGGCGTTCCAGTCCACGAGCGTGCCGTAGCAGTCGAACGTCGCCCAGCGCTCCACGGCCGCGCAGGGTAGTCGCTACGCGGCGCGGCGCTGCGGCACCGTGTACGCGAGCAGCTCCGAACCGTGCTCCGCGAGCCACGCGCGCTCCTCCTCGAACGTCGGGCGCGCGCGGGCGACGGCGGCCCAGAAGTCGGCGGAGTGGTCGTGGTGGATGCGGTGGCAGAGCTCGTGCACGACGACGTAGTTCAGGATCGCGGACGGCGCTATGACGAGTCGCCAGTTGAACGAGAGTGCGCCGGCCTTCGAGCACGAGCCCCAGCGCGTGGTCTGATCGCGAATCGTGAGGCGCGTGTACGTGACGGCGAGGCGGTGCGCCTGGTGCGCGACGACGCGCGCCAATTCTGTGCGCGCCTGCTCCCGGTACCACGCGTCGAGTGCAGGCAGAGCCGGCAGCGGCAAAGCGAGGCCGCCGATCCACACGACGTCGTCGCGCTGCAGTCCGAGGTGGAACGGCTTCGGCGGCTTCGCGAGCTGCCGCTCGAGCCAGGCGCGATGCTCGAACAGCAGCGCATCGATCTCGTCCTGCGTCGTCCGCCGCGGAACGACGACCTCGACGTTCCGCAGTGCGTCCACGTGAATCGAAAGCTTGCGCGCGCGACGAGAGACGCGCACAGGGATCTCCACGGCGCGACCGCCGATGTCGATTCGGCGCACATGGCAAACGTAGTTGTCCCTCCGGACGACGCCTCGCCGGAGGCGAGCCGCTAGTTCTCTTCGAAGCGGCGGATCACGATCGTCGCGTTGTGGCCGCCGAAGCCGAACGAGTTGGACATCACGGCGCGCAGGTCCGGCGCGTCGCGCGACTCGTTCGGGATGTAGTCGAGATCGCACTCCGGATCCTCGGACTCGTAGTTGATCGTCGGCGGCAGCTTGCCGTCGTGCAACGCGAGCGTCGTGAAGACCGCCTCGATCGCGCCGGCCGCGCCGAAGCAGTGGCCCGTCGCGCCCTTCGTGGACGACACCGGGGTGCGCGACGCGTGCTCTTCGCCGAGCGCCTGCTTGATCACTCGCGTCTCCGACGCGTCGCCGAGCGGGGTCGACGTGGCATGTGCGTTGATGTAGCCGATCTCCGTCGGCTCGACGCCCGCGTCCTGCATCGCCATCTTCATCGCACGGGCGGGGTTCTCGCCCGTCGGGTCCGGCTCCGTCATGTGCGCCGCGTCGGACGAGACACCGTAGCCGGCGAGCTCGCCGTAGATCTTCGCGCCGCGCGCACGCGCGTGCTCGAGATCCTCGAGCACGAGGATCGCCGCCGCCTCGCCCATCACGAGCCCGTCACGTGCGCGATCGACGGGACGCGACGCGCGTTCCGGATCGTCGTTCCGGCGCGAGAGCGCGCGCATCGCGTCGAAGCCGGCAATGCCGACCTCGGTGATCGGCGCTTCCGTCCCGCCGGCGAGCATGACGTCCGCACGGCCCATTCGAATCGCGTCGGCGGCGTCGCCGATCGCCATGTTCGACGCGGCGCACGCGGTGCACTCGGACATCAGCGGTCCCTTGGTGCCGAGCTCGATCGAGACCCAGCCCGCGCCCATGTTCGGGATGATGCTGGGGATCGAGAAGGGGCTCACTCGGTCCGGGCCGCGTGCGAGCAGGATGTCGTAGCAGTCCTGGTACGACCGCAGGCCGCCGATGCCCGTCGCGACCGACGCGCCGACGCGCTCCTGCTCCCTGGAGATGTCGATGCCCGAGTCGCTCTCCGCCTGACGCGCTGCCGCGAGGATCATCTGAGCGAAGCGATCCATGCGCCGCGCGGCCTTGCGATCGATCCACACCGTCGGATCGAAATCCTTCAACTCGCATGCGAAATGGACGTTGTACGCGCTGTTCGAGTGGTCGAACTGCGTGATCTCCGCCGCGCCCGACTTGCCTGCGAGCAGGTTGCGCCACGAGTCGTCGACCGAGTTCCCGAGCGGTGAGACGCACCCGAGACCGGTGACCACGACACGCCTGCGTCCGTTGCTGCCGTTGCTGTTGCTGCCCAAGCTCACATCCCCAAGCCGCCGTCGACGAGAAGGACTCCGCCCGTGATGAACGACGCCTCCTCGGAGCAGAGGAAGCGTACCGCTCCGGCGACGTCCTCCGGATCGCCGAACCGGCCGAGCGGCGTGAGGCCGAGCATCTTCGTCTTGGCCTCTTCCGGAATCACGTCGGTGAGCTGCGTCTTCACGTAACCGGGAGCGACGACGTTCGCGCGCACGTTGCGGCTGCCGAGCTCCTGCGCGAGCGACTTCGTGAAGCCGATGATCCCGGCCTTCGACGCCGCGTAGTTGGACTGGCCCCAGTTGCCGCGCACGCCGACGATCGACGACACGTTGACGATCGAGCCCGCGCGCCGTTTCATCATCCCCCGCGTGACCGCTCGGCACGTGTAGAAGACCGAGCTGAGGTTCGTCTCGATCACCGCGCGCCAGTCGTCATCGCTCATGCGCGCTAGGACGCCGTCGCGCGTCAGGCCGGCGTTGTTGACGAGGATGTCGACGTCGCCGGCCTCTTGCACGAGTCGAGCCGCGTCCTCGGGCTGCGAGACGTCCGCGTGCACCGCGCGGCCGCCGATCTCGGCGGCGAGCGCGTCACCTTCGTCGCGGCCGCTGCGATAGCCGACGACGACCGAAGCTCCGGCCCGCGCGAGCTCGAGCGCGATCGCCCGTCCGATGCCGCGTGAGGCACCGGTGACGAGCGCTGTCTTCCCTTCCAGGGACGCGAACGTCAGTCGAACGCCTGCTCGAGCGCGTTGAGCGACCTCAGGTCGTTCACCGAGATCACCCGCACGCCCTTGTCGATCCTCTTCAGTAAACCGCTGAGCACGTTGCCGGGCCCGACCTCGACGAAGACGGTGACGCCGTTCCGCATCAACTCCGTCGCCGCCTGGGTGAAGCGCACCGGCGCGGTGAGCTGCTCTACGAGCAGCGTGCGGAAGCGTTGCGCGTTCTCGAGCTTCGCCGTGACGGTCGAGACGAACGGTGCGAGCGGCTCCTTGAAATGCACCTTCTCGACCGTCGGCCGCAGCCGGTCGGCCGCGCGCTCGACGAGCGGGCTGTGGAACGCACCGGAGACGCGCAACCTGATTGCGCGACGGGCGCCCGCCTGCTCGGCCTCCTCACAGCACTCCTCGACCGCGCCGCTCGCGCCCGAGACGACGATCTGCCCCGGGCAGTTGTAGTTCGCCGGCCACACGTTCTGGATCTTGTGGCAGATCGACTCGACCGCCTCGTCGGCGAGACCGAGGATCGCCGCCATCGTTCCCGGCCGCTCCCTCGCCGCAGCGGCCATCGCGAGGCCGCGCTCGCGCACGAGCGCGATCGCCTCCGCAGCGGTGAGCGACTGCGCCGCCGCGAGAGCTGCGAACTCGCCTACCGAATGGCCGACGACGAAGTCCGGCTTGATGCCGCGCACGCGTATCGCCTCGTTGATCGCGAGGCACGTCGCGACGAGCGCCGGCTGCTGGTTCTCGGTCTCGACGAGCTCCGACATCGGCGTGTCGAAGCAGAGCTTCTCGAGATCGATTCCGGCGGCCTCGCTGCCGTCGCGGAACACCTGCCGGGCCTCGGGGACCGCCTCGACGATCTCGCGTCCCATGCCTTCCTCGAGCGAGCCCTGGCCCGGAAACATGAATGCCACTTTCATTGCGACCTCACCCCGTCTGTCCATTCGATCAAGGCGGAGCCCCACGTGAGGCCCGCCCCCATCCCCGTCATCAACACGAGCGCGCCGGGTTTCAGCATGCCGTCGCGCTGCGCATCCGCGAGCGCGAGCGGAATCGAGCCCGACGAGGTATTTCCGTAGCGGTCGACGTTCACGACGATCTTCTCCTTCGGGATTCCGAGCTTCTTCGCTGCGTAATCGATGATGCGCACATTTGCCTGATGGGGGACGTAGACGTCTACATCGTCCATCGTTCGACCGCACGCGTCGAGGATCCTCTCGGCTGAATGGATCATCACACGCGTCGCGAACTTGAAAACCTCGCGGCCGTTCATCTTGACGTAGCTCTCGACGTTGTCGAACTTGCGCGAGCCGCTGCCGGGCAGCCAGAGGTGCTCGCCGCCGCCGCCGTCGGCGCCGAGCTCGAAGCCGAGGAAGCCGCCCTCGTCGACGGGCTCGAGCACGACCGCGCCTGCACCGTCGCCGAACAGCACGATCGTCGAGCGGTCGTTCCAGTCCAGGATCTTCGACAGCACGTCGCCGCCGACGACGAGCGCGTGGTGCGACATCCCGGAGCCGACCATAGCGGCGGCCTGCGCGATCGCGTACACGAAGCCGGTGCAGCCGGCGAGCAGGTCGTACGCGGCGGCCTCGGTGCTCCCGAGCGTGTCGGCGAGGAGCGCCGACGCCGTCGGGAACATCATGTCCGGCGTCACCGTCGCGCACACGAGGTAGTCGATGTCCTTGCCCTCGAGGCCTGCGCCACGCAGCGCGCCGCGGGCAGCCGGGAGCGCGATGTCCGTCAGCGCCTCGTCGTCGGCCGCTATGCGGCGCTCGCGGATGCCGGTGCGCTCCATGATCCATTCGTCCGAGGTGTCGACCATCGTCGACAGCTCCGCGTTCGTCAGCACGCGATCGGGTACGTGAACGCCGAGGCCGGTGATTCCTACCTTGCGGCCATTCGCGACGCCGATCACGTCTCGACCTCCTGCACGGCGAACGTCAGCGTGCCGCGCACCGCAAGCTCGCCGTCGACCGACGCCCGCGCCTTGCCGCGGCCGATCGGGCCGCGCACGGTCTCGAGCGTGCACTCGAGCGTCAGCTCGTCGCCGGGGCGGACGATGCGCTTGAAGCGCACGTCGTCGATGCCGGCGAAGAGCGCGAGCCGGCCGCGGTTCTCCTCCTCCGACAGCACCGCGACGGCGCCGGCCTGAGCCAGCGCCTCGACCATCTTCACGCCGGGCATGATCGGGTTGCCGGGGAAGTGGCCCGCGCAGTCCTCGTCGGTCACGCGCTTGCGCGCGACGACACGCGCGCCCGGATCGAGCTCGACGACCTCGTCGAGCAGCAGAAAAGGGGGCCGGTGCGGGAGGATCGATTCGATTGTCTCCCGGCCGAAGGGAGGCGGCACGGTCAAGGGCGCCTAGTCTAGTGCGCAGTGGATGTGGTACCGCATCTGCGCGGTCGCTTCGGTCGTCCATACACGTTCGTCGATCGCTGTAGTTCGACTCAACGGCTTCTGGACGGCGCGCGCGAGGGCGCCGTGGTCGCCACTGCCGAGCAAACGGAGGGACGAGGACGCCTCGGCCGCACGTGGCACGCGCCCGCCGGATCGAGCCTGCTCTTCTCGATCGTGCTCGAGCCCGGCGTACCGTCCGAGCGGCTGCCGGAGCTCTCGCTCGTGGCCGGCGCGGCGGTGGCGGAGGCGCTCGCGGCGCAGGCGAACGTCGAGCCGACCGTGAAGCACCCGAACGACGTCCTCATCGGCGGGCGCAAGGTCGCAGGCATCCTCGCCGAGTCCGCGGAGGGACGCATCGTGCTCGGAGTCGGCGTCAACGTGGCGCAGGCGCGCGACGAGCTGCCGCCGGACGCCGTTGCGACGTCGCTCGCGGTCGAAGGTGTGGACGTCGACCGGGCCGAGTTGCTCGCGGCGATCCTCGAACGCCTCGAGGCGCACTACGACCGCTGGGTCAGCGAAGCGGGTACGTGAGCGGCGGCGACTCGTTGCCGGCCGCGTCACGCGCGACGAGACGGAGCGTGCTGACGACCGTCTCAGGCGAGATCTTCGTCAAGCCCGGCTTCACGCTCGCCTTGACGATGCGACCGTTGATCGTGGCGATCAGCGTCACCGGCTCGGTCACGCGCACCGTCAGCGGCTTCAGCGAGGCGATCGCGAGCGCCGGCGGCACGCGGTCGATCACGAGCGGCAAGGACTGCGTCAGCCCGGCGACCGTCAGCGTGGCGGCGTAGGGGCCGTCCGGCACCTGCACGCCGTTGGCTGCGAGCCCGGTGAACGCGAAGCTCTGCACGCCGATACCGAGCTGTGCCGAGAGGAGCGGGAAGCTGAAGAGCGCCGACGACAGCGACAGCGTGACGTCGCTCGGCTGCGCGAGCGTGAACTTGAACACGGCCTGGTCGTGCCGGCCGTCGGAGTTCGGCGACACGAGCCTCGAGTCGGCGGTGAACGACAGAACGCTGTGGCTGATCGTCACCGGCGCTGTCGCCTGCGCCGTCCGCCCGAGCAGGTCGCGCGCGGTCAGCCGGATGGTGTAGTTGCCCTCGGCCAGGCCCGCGGCCGCGAACGCGAACGACTGCGCTCCGGCCGCCTTCGTCTGCGTCGACAACGTCGCCGTCACGCCGGTCGAATCGACGAGCTCCGCCGTGACCGACGCCCCCGCGCTGAGCGTGTAGGAGACTGTCGCCTTCGGAACCGCAAGCCCGTCCAGCGTCGGCGGGTTCACTCGGGCATCCGTGAGCGTGAGAGCCGGGAGCGTCCCGCCGATCACACCGACCGCGGCGCGCACGGTCGCACCGGCCGAGATCACCCACGTGTACGCGGCCGGAGGCGCGAACGTCGCATCCCACGTCCAGAACACGTCGGGACCGATGCCCGAGCCGGTGGCGACCGTTGCGCCGGACGGGCCCGCGACGGTGATGGTCCACGGCAGGGACGACGTGAGCCGCGCGCCGAAGCGGACGAACCCGCCGACGGCGCCGGAGATCACCGGCGAGTACAGCTTCGGCAGGCCGGTCTGCGCAACGCGCGTCCTGATCGACGGCAGCAGGCTGTACAGCGCGCTGCCCGGACACTCCGTCAGGTATGTGTCGCGATGGGCGGAGATGTCGTTCAGCTTCACGCGCGTGCCCGCGCGGAACTTCGAGTTGCCGCCGGACTTGTAGACGACGGTGGCGGCCGGATCGACGTGCGCGACGTCGAGGCGCCAAGCGAGCAGCTTCACGAGCGCATCCTGTGCCGCCTTCGACGGAGTTGCGCGCCCGTAGTTGCCGATCATCGCAACGCCGACCGACCCGCTGTTGAAGCCCTGCGAATGCGCGCCGACGACGTTCTTCATGATCCCGCCGTACCGGCCTTCGAACACCTGGCCGCACGCGTCGACGAGAAAGTTGTAGCCGATGTCGTCCCAGCCGTTCCCGCGCACGTGGTAGACCTCGATACCGCGCACGAGCGACGCGGACTGGTTGCACGAGTACGCGTTCGAGTTGACGGTGTGGTGCACGAGCGCGAACTGCAGGGCCGGCGCGTAGCGCGGTTTGCCCCGGCGGATCTCCTCCTCCGCATGCCAGCCGGAGCGCGTGACAATCGTGGGCGAGCGGGCGACCTGGAGCGTCCGCGCCGCTTCGCGAATCGGTGGGCTCCA
>JBJMJE010000089.1:0-4240 GCA_045806505.1 Gaiellaceae bacterium | reverse complement strand
CTGCTTTCGCGGTCCTCGCCGCCGCGCTGACGGTCGCGCTTGTGCCGGGCGCTTCCGCTCACGGGCACCGCCGCGGCAACCCGCACCGAGATCCCGCAGCGCATCACAGCCTGCGCCAGCCGGTTACTGACCAGAACTTCTACTTCGTCATGGCCGACCGGTTCGAGAACGGCGACACGGCCGACGACAACGGTGGCCTACCGCCGGGCACCGGCTACGGGCAGTCGGGCTTCGACCCGACCGGCAAGGGCTGGTACCACGGAGGCGACCTTAAGGGTCTGACCGAGAAACTCGACTACATCAGAGGCCTCGGCACGACCGCGATCTGGCTCACGCCGAGCTTCAAGAACAAGGCGGTGCAGCCGCAGGACAACTCCGCCGGTTACCACGGCTACTGGATCACCGACTTCACGCGCATCGATCCGCACCTCGGCACGAACGAGGATCTGCGCGCGCTCGTCGAGGGCGCCCACGCGCGTGGCATGAAGGTCTTCTTCGACATCATCAGCAACCACACGGCGGACGTCATCGAGTACACGGACGGCGGCGTCGGGCGCAAGGGCTATGTCTCTAAGGACCAGTCGCCGTATCGCACGGCCGCAGGCACGCCGTTCGACGATCGCGACTTCGCCGGCACGAATTCCTTCCCGGCGCTCTTGCCGACGGGGCAGCCCTCGTGCTCGGCCCCGCCGACGTCCTTCACGAGCTTCCCGTACCACCCGTGCGTGCCGGACGCGGAGCAGAACATCAAGGTGCCGGCGTGGCTGAACGACGTCAGCCTCTACCACAACCGCGGCGACACGACGTTCACCGGCGAGAACTCTCAGTACGGCGACTTCTTCGGGCTCGACGATCTCTTCACGGAGAACCCGCGCGTGGTCGACGGGATGATCGACATCTACGAAACGTGGATCCGCGACTTCCACATCGACGGCTTCCGGATGGACACGATGAAGCACGTCGACGACGCGTTCTGGCAGAAGTTCGCGCCCGCACTCCAGAGCTACGCCGCGGCGCCGGGGATCCCCGACTTCTACATGTTCGGCGAGGTGGCCGAGGACTTCAGCCGGCCGATCACGTCGCACTACATGGTCCACGACGACGTGCAAGGGGTTCTGGACTTCCCGTTCCAGACCGCTGCAACGCACTTCGCGGCGGGGTCGGCGCCGACGGACGAACTGCGCAACTTCTTCGTCGACGACGACTGGTACACCGACGGCGATTCGAACGTCTACAACCTCCCGACGTTCCTGGGGAACCACGACCGCGGGCGCATCGGCATGTTCGTGCGCAACGCGAATCCCGGCGCAAGCGAGGCGGAGCTTCTGCGCCGCGACCAGCTCGCGCACGAGCTGATGTACTTCTCGCGCGGCGATCCGGTCATCTACTACGGCGACGAGCAAGGCTTCACCGGCGCCGGCGGCGATCAGGACGCGCGGCAGGACATGTTCCCGTCGCAGGACCTGCAGTACAACAACCTCAGCGACCCGATCCCCGGCGACGACGGAGCCGGCAACAACGACGACATCGGCTCCAACGCCACGCCGATGAACGACAACTTCGACCCGTCGCACCCGCTTTACCGGAAGCTGGCGGAGCTCGCCGCGACGATGCGAGAGAACCCCGCACTGCGCGACGGTGCCGAACAGACTCGGTACTCGACGTCGTCAGCGGGCGTCTACGCCTTCTCGCGCATCGACCGCGACGGCCGTTACGAATACGTCGTCGCGCTCAACAACGCCGAGGAGGCTTCCTCAGCCTCGATCCCGACGTTCGTGCCCGACAGCAAGTGGGAGCGGATCTACGGCGAGGGTCCGGACGTCTTGCGCAGCGGAAGCAACGCGCAGGTCGACGTTGCGGTCGGACCCCTCTCGACGGTCGTGTACCGCTCGAAGAAGCACATCCCCCTCAGCTCAGCCGCGCCGGCGATCACGCTCGACGTGCCGGCCGAGGGACGCGATCGCCTCGAGGTTCGCGCGAACGTCGGCGGCGACTCCTTCTACGAGGTGACGTTCCTCGCCAGCGTGGGCGGCGGTGCGTGGCAGGACATCGGCACGGACGACAGCGCGCCGTACCGCGTGTTCCACGATGTCTCCGACATCGAGCCCGGCACGCCGGTTCAGTACCGCGCCGTCGTGCTCGACAACGCGGGCCACACGCGTTCGAGCGCGGTGGCCGCCTCCACCGTCGCGCCGCCCGCGGTCACGCTCGAGGCACCGAACGAGGGCCAGCGCGTGCGCGGCACCGTCGAGGTCCGGGCGACCGCGACGCCGGAGCACTCGAACTACGTCGTCACGTTCCAGCGCTCGGTGAACGGAGGCGCCTTCACGCCCATCGGCACAGACGACTCCTCGCCCGTCTACACCGTGTTCGACGACACGTCGAGTCTCGCCGACGGGATGCACGTGACCTATCGCGCCGTGCTGACCTACGCGGCCGGGCACACCGTCACGAGCAACACGCGCACGGTCACGATCGTCCAAGCGGGGGTGGCGTCGGCGACCATCCACTACAACAGGCCGGACGGCAACTACGCGGCGTGGGGCCTGCACCTCTTTGGCAACGGACTCGCGCCGGGCCAGGCGACGGCCGAGTGGACGAGCCCGACGCCGTTCGAGGGCACCGACGCCTACGGCGCCTTCCACCGGATCACCATCGCGGACGACACACAACGCGTGGGCTTCATCGTCCACGGCCGGCCGCCCGCAACCGATCCCAATATCAAGGACACGGACCCGGACCGGTTCTTCGTGCCGCTTTCGACACCGGAGATCTGGCTACGGCAAGGCGACGCGCGCATCTTCAGCTGCGCTGCCGCAAACGACACGTGCATCGTTCCATCGGCATAAGCAAACGACACAGAGAACGCCGAACCTCAAGACCGCCGCCGTCGCCACGGTGCCCGTCACCGTGGCGACGGCGGGGTCGCCTAGAACCCCGACGTCCAGTCAGCGTTGCGGGCCGTGAAGCAGCTTCTAGCTTACGACGCGAAATTCACTCCAGGGGATGCGTGACAAGGCGTCGCGGCTGACGGCGCCGGGCGTGCCGCTGTACTCGACATAGACCTTGGACGAGCCCGAGTGGTCGACGACGTACATGCCGTAGGTCTGCAGCGCGCGAGCGATGACTCGAGCGGGCTCGCTCAGCCCGAACCGGTCGAAGCCGGTTTCGGTCAGGGCGGGATCGAGTTGCAGGCGCGAGCCCTCGGGCAGGTCGAGGCCGGAGACGCCATGGAATTTGCCACCGTCGGATTTCGATGCGGGGTAGACGAACTCAGCCGAGGGTGAGTCGTATGCGAACGCGAGCGCGTGGTCGATCCGTCCCTGCGCGAGCTCCCATGGGCGTACAAGACCGGCGAGGTAGGGCATTCCGGCGCCGCGGCCGGCGAGCCCGTCGCCGAACCGGCCGTAGTAGCCGGCGGTCGTGTGGTAGCGGTAGGCATTGGTGGCCGTGACGGATCCATCCGACCGGCGTCCGAACTGCCAGAGCCCGTACTCGATTCCGCGCGCACGATCGAGGAGGACGACCTGTCCGTCCGTTCCGGGGGGCGCCTGCGCAGTTGCGGGGATCGGGAGGAGCTCCGTCCACGGCGAGCCGTGGCCGACGCGCGAGTTGTCGCCGTCGTCGTAGGTCGAGTAGAAGCCCGAGCCGCGCACTGGGACGAGCGGCGTCGAAGCGTCGAATTCGTAGACGGCGATCGTGTACTGGGCGGGATCGGAAGTGAGCGGCAGGCCGTTGTCAGCGATCGCCGTGATGAACGCGAGTGAACGCGGGTTTGTCGGCGCGTCGACCGGAATCGGTGTGTTCCATGCGGACGCGGCGTCGTACGGCGCGCCGGTAGGTGCCGGCGCGGGAGGCGTCGTCGACGTCGGAATCGTCACCGTCGTGGTCACGCAGGGGTGGGGGCGATTGCACTTCCCCGTCGAGCGTGGTTGCGCGAGGCCTGCGGCGAGGCCGGCAATGAGCATGAGAGCGAGGAACACGATCCCCGCGCGGCGGCGTCTCATCGGGGACTCCTTTCACAGCCGATTTTTGCGCCGGCGGTACCGAGCGGGAGTTCGTGCCGGCGTTGACGACCATCGCAGAGGGACGCGATAGCTGACTGAAGGCTTCGCCTTTGTACGCGCGCCTCCTTTCGCCGCCGGCAGGCGCCGGAACGGACTACGTCCTCGTCCCGACCTAGACGAGCAGCGGCGCGAGCGTGTTGCGCGCGATCAGGAAGCCGCGCTCGACGAGGTCC
>JBJMJE010000088.1:0-4665 GCA_045806505.1 Gaiellaceae bacterium | reverse complement strand
ACGAAGATGCCCTGCGCCGTTTCGGGGCGGAGATACGCGAGCGAGCCTTCGCCCTCGAGCGCGCCGACCTGCGTCTGGAACATGAGGTTGAACTGCCGGGCCTCGGTCAGGTCGCACTCCGTGTGCTCCCCGGGGCTCTTGCTCGGCCTCCGGCCGCATTGCGAGTCGGCGAGATGGTCGGCGCGGAAGCGCAGCTTGCACGTCCGGCAGTCGACGAGCGGATCGGTGAAGCCCGCGACGTGGCCGGACGCCTCCCACACGCGCGGGTTGAGGATGATCGCCGAGTCGAGCGCCACGATGTCGTCGCGCTCCCGCACCATCGAGTCGAACCACAGCGAGCGGATGTTGTTCTTCATCAGGACGCCGTAGTGGCCGTAGTCGTACGTCGAGCCGATGCCGCCGTAGATCTCGGACGACGGGAACACGAAACCGCGGCGCCGCGAGAGCGACACGATCTTGTCCATCGTCACGGGCTCGGTCGTCTCGGTCACGCGGCGGAGGTTACATCCGTCGAACGGCGCGCCACGACGAGCCAGCCCGACACGTCGGGTGCCGGTCCGTGGATGCTCTCGCGAAAGACGGTGCGGTCGACGGCTCCCGCGAGGCGCCAGAGCTGATTCGCGAGAAGCTGCTTGACCAGCGGCTTCGCCAGCAGCAGGACGTTGTTCTCGAGCGTGGCAGTCACGACCGTCGCAGGGCCGCCGAGCGGCGTGACCTCGCGAACGCGGAGCCCTGCGTTCTCGAGCATGTGCTCGAGCGCGTAGCGCGTGAAGCGGAAGCGGTCCTCCGGCGGCCCGTGCGCGCGCCAGGCCTGGCGGGTCGTCACCACGAGCGCGCCGCCAGGCGCGAGGACGCGGGCGGCCTCGGCCAACGCCGTCGCCGGTTCGCCGACGTACTGAAGCATCTCGATCATCAGCACGAGCCCGAACGTCGAGTCCTCGAACGGCAGCGACGCTGCATCGGCGACGACGTGGGCGATGGCCGGATCGAGCGACGCCGGATCCGGTGCGGCCACGTCGGCGACGGTGTAGTTGCCGACGTCGCCTAGGAGGCCCCGCCAGCGGCCGTTCCCACCGCCGACGTCGAGCACGGCTCGGCTGGCGGGCAACGTCTCGTAGACGTGGCGGATCGTTTCGAGCTGCGACTCGGGGAGGATCGGGTTGTGCGGCGCGAAACGCGCCTCGCGCTCGTGGTGCCAGCGCCAGATCGCCCGCCTCACGGCGGAGCGAGGCACCCGCGGCGCCCTGAACCTTTCGTCCACGAGGCGGCACGTTAACGCGCTCACCCGTACATTCCCGCCGGTGAGCACCTCCTTCGTCGAGCTGCACGTCATCTCGGACTCGACCGGCGAGACGGCGGTTCGGCTCGTGCTCGCCCTCGAGGCGCAGTTCCCGGACACCGAATTCGAAGTCGTCCGGCACCCCCGCGTGGAGACGCCCGACGACGTCCAGCTCGCCGTGTCCCGCACGAAGGACCGGCCGGCCGTGATCGTCTACACGCTCGTCGACCAGACGCTCCGCGAGACGATGCGCGAGCTCTGCAATCGCGACGGCCTGCACTGCTGCGACCTCCTCGGCCAGCCCATCGAGGAGGTCGCCGCGGTCGCGGGAAAGGCGGCGAAGATGGAGAGCGGCCGGCGACCTCCGCTCGACTCGCAGTACTTCAAGCGCATGGAGGCGATCGAATTCGCGGTCAAGTACGACGACGGGCTGGGGGTCGCGCTCGGCGAGGCCGACATCGTGCTCGTCGGGGTCTCGCGCACGTCCAAGACGCCGCTCTCGATGTACCTGGGCTACCTGGGCTACAAGGTCGCGAACGTGCCGATCGTGCGCGAGGTGGAGCCGCCGAAGGCGCTGTTCGAGATCGATCGTACGAAGATCGTCGGCCTGACGATCGACGCGGAGCGCCTGTCCGAGATCCGGCAGGTGCGCGCGCGGCTGATGCGCCTGTCGACGAGTGCGTATTCCGAGCTCGTCGAGATCTACGAAGAGCTCGAGCACGCGTCCGTCATCCACCGGCAGCTCGGCTGTCCGGTCGTCGACGTCTCGGAGCTGTCGATCGAGGAGACGGCGCAGCGCGTGCTGCGGCTCGTCGAGCGGCGCAAGGCCGCTGCTGCGGCGCCCGCCTCGTGAACGAAAAGCCGCCGGTGCCGGCTTGGCGTTGGGTGTTCTGGGGGTGCCTGATGGCACCGGCGCTCGTCCTGTTCTACGGCGTGTTCACGCCGATCTGGCTGGGCGTGCGCATCGCGCGGCTGCTCGCGCAGATGCGCTCGCGGTAAGCACCGGCGCGGCGCGTAGGCCGCCGTGCCAGGATTCTCCCCGCATGGCGCGGTACGTCTACGACTTCGATGACACGGCCGCGGCCGGTCGCGACCTGCTCGGCGGCAAGGGCGCCGGACTCGCCGAGATGACGCAGATCGGCGTGCCCGTCCCGGCGGGCTTCACGATTACGACCGACGCCTGCCGCGCCTACATGCGCGAGGGCAAGCGTATGCCGGCCGGGCTGGAGCAGGAGATCGCCGAGCACGTCGCGCAGCTCGAGGCACGTGCAGGGAAGCGCCTTGGAGATCCAACAGACCCGCTGCTCCTCTCCGTGCGGTCGGGCGCGGCCGTCTCGATGCCGGGGATGATGGACACGATCCTCAACCTCGGGCTGAGCGACGCCGCGACGGAGGGCCTCGCGCGGAAGACGGGCAACGAACGCTTCGCCTACGACTCGTACCGGCGCTTGATCCAGATGTACGGCGAGGTCGTCGACGGCATCGACGCGCACGAGTTCGAGCAGCGCCTCACCGACCTCAAGTCCGCCAAGGGCGCCCGGCAGGACACCGACCTCGACGCCGACGACCTGAAGACGCTCGTCGACGTGTTCCGGTCGATCTACGAGCAGGCGACCGGCAGCCCGTTCCCGCAGGATCCGCGCGAGCAGCTGAGCCGTGCCGTACGCGCCGTCTTCACGTCCTGGGACAACCCGCGGGCGCAGGTGTACCGCCGCGCGCACGACATCCCCGACGACCTCGGCACCGCGGTGAACGTGATGCAGATGGTCTTCGGCAACAAGGGCGAGACGTCCGCCACGGGCGTCTGCTTCACGCGCGACCCGGCGACCGGAGAGCAGGGGCTCTACGGCGAGTTCCTGCCGAACGCGCAGGGCGAGGACGTGGTCGCCGGCATCCGCACGCCGCTGCCGCTCGCGCAGATGCGGGACACGCTGCCCGACGCGTTCGATCAGCTCGTCGAGACGATCGGCATGCTCGAGCGCCACTACCGGGACATGCAGGACATCGAGTTCACCGTCGAGGAGGGCACGCTCTTCCTGCTCCAGACGCGGAGCGCGAAGCGGACAGCCGCCGCTGCGCTGAAGACGGCCGTCTCGATGGTCGACGAGGGGCTGATCACGCGCGAGGAGGCGGTCTCGCGCATCGAACCGGATTCACTCGACCAGCTGCTCCATCCGCGCATCGATCCGAACGCCCGGCTCGACGTGGCCGCGACGGGGCTCAACGCCTCGCCCGGCGCCGCGTCCGGTGGGATCGTGTTCGACGCGGACACGGCCGCGGAGCGCGGCGGCGCCGGCGAGAAGGTCGTCCTCGTCCGCTGGGAGACGACGCCGGACGACATCCACGGGATGATCGCGGCGCAGGGGATCCTCACCGTCCACGGCGGGATGACGTCGCACGCTGCGGTCGTCGCGCGCGGCATGGGCAAGCCGTGCGTGGCAGGCGCCGAGGGCGTGTCGATCGACGCGGCGGCGAAGACCGCGCTTATCGGCGGCACGACCGTCCACGAGGGCGAGCCGATCACGCTCGACGGCGGCACCGGACGCGTCTTCATCGGCAAGGTCGAGCTCGTCGCTCCTCAGATCAACGAGGACTTCGACACGGTGCTCGCGTGGGCCGACGACGTCCGCCGCCTGAAGGTCAGGGCCAACGCGGACACGCCCGAGGACGCGGCGAAGGCGCGCGAGTTCGGCGCCCAGGGCATCGGCCTCTGCCGCACCGAGCACATGTTCTTCGGCGAGGAGCGGCTGCCCCACGTCCAGGAGATGATCCTGGCCGAGGATCTCGCCGGGAGGCAGGCGGCGCTCGAGCGGCTGTTGCCGATGCAGCAGTCCGACTTCGAGGGGATCTTCGAGGCGATGGCGGGCCTGCCCGTGACGATCCGGCTGCTCGACCCGCCGCTGCACGAGTTCCTGCCGGCCGAGGAGGAGGCGACCGACGAGAGGATGCGGCGGCGCATCCGGGCGCTTCGCGAGGCGAACCCGATGCTCGGGACGCGCGGCTGCCGGCTCGGGCTGATGTTCCCGGAGATGTACGAGATGCAGGTGCGCGCGATCGTGCGGGCCGCGATCGCCGTCGGCGAGCGAAGCGGAGACGCGCCGCTCGTCGAGATCATGCACCCGCTCGTCGGCTTCGCCGAGGAGTTGCGCCGTCTGCGCGATCTGACCGTTCGTACGATCGAAGACGAGGGGCAGATCGAATACCTGTGCGGGACGATGATCGAGCTCCCGCGCGCGTGCGTGCGCGCCGACGAGATCGCCGGGCATGCGGACTTCTTCTCGTTCGGCACGAACGACCTCACGCAGACGTCGCTCGGCTTCTCGCGCGACGACGCGGAGGGCAAGTTCCTCACGTACTACCTCCAGCACGGGGTGCTCGAGCAGAAC
>JBJMJE010000087.1:0-10247 GCA_045806505.1 Gaiellaceae bacterium | reverse complement strand
GGGCCTGCCGGCCCGCATCGTAAGGGGACGAAGCGCTTTCGCATGCCGAAGAACTGCCCGCTCTGCGGAGCGGAGATCGTGAAGCCCGAAGGCGAGGCGATGCACCGCTGCCCGAACGACGACTGTCCTTCCAGGGGCCTGGAATCCCTGATCAACTGGGTGCAGGCGGCCGCCGACATCGAGGGCGTGGGGGAGCAGTCGGTGCGGCGGCTGTGGGAAGAAGGAATGCTCCGCTCGCTGCCGGATCTCTACCGCCTCACGGCGGAGCAGCTGATGCAGCTCGACGGCTACGGCGAGATCTCCGCGAACAACGCCGTACAGGCGATCGCGGAATCGAAGCGGGTGCCTTTCTCGCGCGTCCTGTTCGGCCTCAACATCCCGCAGCTCGGGTGGGTCACCGCCCAGAGCCTCGCGCGCCACTTCGGCAGCGTCGAGAAGCTCCTGGAGGCGACGCAGGAAGACGTCGAGGAGGTCGAGGGCATCGGTCCCGACCGAGCGGAGGCGATCGTCGAATGGTTCGCAGACGAGCAAAACCGCGCGCTGATCGAAGAGCTGCGCTCGCTCGGAATCAACTTCGAGCTCTCCGACGAAGAGCGCCCGAAAGAAGGGCCGCTCAGGGGCAACACCTACGTGATCACCGGCACGCTCGAGTCGATGTCGAGAGAGCAAGCAGCCGCCGCCCTCGAGGAGCTGGGCGCAAAGATCACGAACGCCGTATCGGCGAAAACGACAGCGCTGATAGCGGGCGAAGAGCCGGGCAACTCGAAGCTGACGAAAGCGCAGAAAGTCGGAACGACGATCCTGAACGAGCAAGAACTCCTCGAACTGCTCAACTCGAACTAGGCGCGGCTTCGCCGCGCCGCAGCCAAACGCTCCGGCGAAGCAGCGCGCCACCAAAAGCCGCCAAACGCGAAAGCGCAGCTTTCGCGGTTAGAGCTTCGCGAGGACACGAGCGAAGCGGTCTTGGGCCTCGCGCGCGTACCAGTACGAGAGCGGGTGGCCGTTCTGGATGATCGCGAACGCGATGTGCGAGTTCACGTAGCCGGCGAGCGACGAGGCGATCGACGTGGTGCCGGTCTTCGCAACGACGTGGCCCACGAGCGTCGGCGTGCGCATGCGGTCGCGCAGCGTGCCGCTCACGCCTGCCACCGGGAGCGCCCGCACAAGCTCGGTCTCCAGCGCCGAGTCCGAGGCGAACGCCTGGAGAATGCCGACGAGGGCGCCGACGGTGAGGCGGTCGTATTCGGAGAGGCCGGAGCCGTCGAAGATCTTGACGCCGGCTGTCGAGATTCCGCCCGCCTTCAGAGCCGCGACGACGGCCCGTGCGCCGCCGGCGGACGTGCCGCGTCCCTCGGCCGCGACGCCGAGCAGCTTCAGCAGCTCCTCTGCGGTGAAGTTGTCGCTGTTCAGGTCCATGAAGCGGACGATGTCGCGGAGCGGCGGCGAAAGCGTTTTCGCGATGGGGAACGCAGCGAGCGGCGTCGGCAGCACGGTGACGCCGCCGTCGACGGCGACGCCGGCCCGACGGAGCGCGTCGCGGAAGAGCAGCGCCGCAGCCTTTGCCGGTCGGCGCGCCGTGTACTTGCCGTACCACGCGCGGTCGACGACGAGCGCGGAGAGCGGCGGCGACTCGAAGATGTAGAACGAGCGTTTCCAGCCGGGGCACGTGCGCTTCGAGTCGAAGAGCGACTCGTCGCCGATCACGCGACCGGTGACGTGCCTGATCCCGGCGGCGCGGACCCGGCGCGCGAGCCGCGCGAGGTCGCTGCTCGAAAGCGTCGGGTCGCCGCCGCCCACGAGGAAGAGGTCCCCGTTCAGGGTCGTTCCGCGTTGGACACCTAGCGCCGAGACCTTCGTCGCGATCCGCATCGTCGGGCTGAACGACGAGAACAGCGCATACGTCAGTGCGAGCTTCTCGTTCGACGCCGGCGCGAGCGACAGACTGTCGTTGGTGGCGAACAGCTGCTGGCCGGTGACGAGGTCCACCGCTACCGCGGCCGAAGTCGCTGCGGAGACGTGCGGTACGCGCAGCGCCTTCGCGAGCTTGTCCTGCAGCGTCGAGTCCGACCGCACGGCTGCGGCGGCCGGCAACGCGCAGGTCAGGACGGCCAAAGCCGCGCCGAGAGCCGCGATCCGATGCATCACCAGATTTTCGAAGGACGTCCGTAGGCAGTCAAGAAATGGGTCTCACATGACTCAAGATGGGCCGCGCGGCCCATTCCGCCGTTTCACCACATGCTCGATAATCCCTTTCGCGGCATCGCGTTCCGCAGACGAGGTGCACATGGTCATCGACGACATTCTCGAGCTTCTTGCCGCGCCGAGACCGGCGGCTTCGAAGCCGTTCCTCGATCGCGTCGACGCGACGCTGACCGACGGGTACGCGCACGCGCTCCAGCTCGAGGCGGAGCGGAGCCGCACGGAGCGGCGGATCGCAGAAGCCGTCGGCCGCCTCGGGAACGAGGCGACGCACCGGCACGAGCCGGAGCTCGTCGAGCTGTCGGAGAAGCTCATGTCGGCGAACGCCGAGATCGCATCGTTGCGCACGCTGCTCACGTCGTTGCGCAACCGGCGCTCCGAGCTCCGCAGCGTTGCGTAGACCCTCCTAGACGATCCCGCTGCGGACCGCGTAGACGGCGGCCTGGATGCGGTTCTCGATCTGGAGCTTCATGAGGATGTTCGAGATGTGGTTCTTGACCGTCTTCGGGCTGATGTGCAACTCGCCCGCGATCATCGCGTTGTCCTTGCCGTTCGCGATCAGCTTCAGCACCTCGATCTCGCGGTCGGACAGCTCGGTGCGGATCGTCTCGGCCATCTCCGGCTGCGAGCTCGTTGCGCGCACGCGCTGCAGCACCTTGCCGGCGATGTGAGACGAGATCAGCGACTCGCCGATCGCAGCGGCGCGGATTCCTGCCATCAGCTCTTCGATCGACGCGTCCTTCATCAGGTAGCCGCACGCGCCGGCGAGGATCGCGTCGAGCACGTCGCTGTCGTGGTCGGAGATCGTCAGCACGAGGACGCGCGTCAGCGGCGCGATCGCGGTGACCTGGCGCGTTGCCTCGACGCCCGTCATGCCGGGCATGTTCAGGTCCATCACGACGACGTCGGGAGCGAGCTCGCGCACCTGCGTGACCGCGACGGCGCCGTCGCCGGCCTCGCCGATAATGTCCACGCCCTGCTCCTCGAGGAGGTTCCGCAGGCCCGTGCGGAACAGGTCGTGGTCGTCCACGAGCAGCACGCGAAGCGGGTTCTCGTCGATGCGCTCCGTTGTCTCGAGCGGCTCGCTAGTTTGCGGCCCGTTCATCTCTCTCCCCTTCCAGAACGGTCCTTCCAGAACGGGAAGTCTAGTGGCTACTGGAGGGTGACCACGACGACGCGGCGCCCCCACGCGAGCGCCTGCTGCTTCGTCGGGAACCAGAGGTCGATCGTCGAGCCTGCTACTGCGGATCCGGTATCCGCGGCGACTCCCTCGCCGTAGCCCGGGATCGTCAGCCGCGTGCCGAGCGGGATCACGGACGGATCGACCGCAACCGTGCCCCAGCCGGCGGGAAGCCCCGTCGCCGTCGTCCCTTCCGTCGAGTACGCCGTCGCGGTAACGGTCAGCGTCCTGGCGCCCGCGGACACCGCTGCGTCCGGCGCAGAGGCGTGCGCGGGAGCCGGCGTCGATGCAGCGGCGGACGCCTGCGCGAGCGCGTCGATGCGCGCGATCTGCTTTTCCTCGAGGTCGCGACGCGCGCTCAGCTGCGCGATGAGGCTGCTGCGCGCGCCGCGCGCCCGAACGAGCGCGGCCTCCGCACGCGCAGCCGCTTCTTCGTTCGCGCGTACGTGCGCATCCTGCCGATCGAGCATGCGCGTCAGCGCGACGAGCGACGCTTTCGCGTGGAGTGACGTCTGCGCGATCTGATGATGCGTCTGCGCAGAACGGCTGAGGTCGTCGAGCGTGGTGATCGCATCGTCCAGCGACTCGGCGCCGAGAACGATCGCGAGCGGATCGCTTGCCTGCTCCTCGTACAGGTTGCGAACGAGAACGGCGAGTCGCCGGTCTGCGACGCGCGCGTTCTTTCGCGTTACATCGATTCGAAGTCGGAGCGAAGCGCGTTCGTGCGCAATGCGCTCACGCTGTGCGCGCAACGCCGCAAGTTGCGAATGCGCGCGCTCGAGTTGCGCGTCGATCGAGTACAGATCGAGCGTCGCCGTGTGGATGCGTTGCGTAAGCGTGTCGCCCGCGTGACGTAACGCAGCGACCGAACGATTGTCCGGTTTCGCCGTGTTGGCACCGCTTGCCGCTCCAACCGCGCCGCAGATTGCGCAGCCAATCGTGACGAGGAGCAGGGGCGCCGCAAATCTTGCCGGCCTCCACACGAGCAGGCCAACCTAACAAACCTGTGCCGGCGCTGCGTCAAGACTTTGTAACAGTCGGAACGATACGGGTTTGAACTAGTTTTGGCTTCGAAAGAGCTTGCGAACGTCCGGGATGCCTGTTAGCCTGCCGACCTTGTGACGCTTCCGGGGGGAGGAAGCGAAGTCTTTGCCCCCTGACGGGGAGTCCGCTATCAGGCCGAGAATCCGTCAAATACCCGTAGTTCTCTGTGCAGTAACAGTGGCTTTCGGCGTCGCCTCTGCAGCGACCGCGGAACCCGGACCCGTCGCTTCTAAGCAGGCAGAGGCGCAGAGCATCATCTCCCAGATCAGCAGCATCGAGACCGAACTCTCGACTGCTGTCGAACGTTGGAACGACGCGAACGTGAAGCTCGCGCGCATCGGTGACGACTTGCACCGCTCACGCTTCGAGCTCGGCGTTGCACGCGTCAACCTGAAGCGCGCGCAGGTTGCGCTCGCGCGTCAGGCGCTGAGTGTGTACACATCGAGCGACTCGAACGGGACGATCGAGGTGCTCCTCGGCTCTTCGAGTCTCGACGATCTGCTCAATCGGATCGACACCGTCAACCGCGTCAACGATCAGCGCAGTTCCGTCGTCGGCGATGTCACGACCTTCCGCACGAACATTGCGCGCCAGACCGCACGCCTCCATCACGCCCAAGGCGAGCAGAAGCAGGTCGTCGCGGAGCGTCTTGCGGAGAAGCACTCGATCCAGTCGAAGCTCGCGGAACGTAACCGTCTGTTGCAATCCGTCCGCGCAGAGATCGAGCACCTGCGCGCGGTCGAGGCCGCACGCCAGGCGGCGCTCGCGCGGCAGCTGCGGGAGCAGCAAGCTCGTGAGGCGCTGCAACCCCAGGTCGCTTCGATCGGCACCGCTGCCGGTGGCTCCGGCGCGATTCCGGCGGCCGCTCCGGCTCCAGCTGCGGCTCCTGCACCGGCGGCCTCCGTCGCCGCCGCGCCGCCCTCGACGCACGGCGGTGTCGTCGGGGTCGCGATGCAGTACCTCGGCACGCCCTACGTGTGGGGCGGTGCATCACCGGGCGGCTTCGATTGCTCGGGTCTCGTGATGTACGCCTTCCAGCAGGTCGGAATCTCCCTGCCGCATTCGAGCTACTCGCAGTACGGCGCCGGTGTACCGGTGTCGCGCGACCAGCTCCAGGCAGGCGACCTCGTGTTCTTCGACGGCCTCGGCCACGTCGGGATCTACGTGGGCGGCGGAAGCTTCATCCACGCGCCGCACACCGGTGACGTGGTCAAGATCTCCTCGATGACCGGCTGGTATGCGTCGACCTATGTCGGCGCGCGCCGCATCCTCTGAACGAGCAGCCACGACGTACCGGCGACAGCTGCGACGAGCAGCGGCAGCGCGACGTCGCCGGCAGGCCAGTCGACGCGTAGCCCCTCGATCGTCCAGAAGACGCCGAAGCTCGTGAGCATCACGCCGACGGCGAGCGCGAGCGCGTTCTCGGGGACGCGCGAGAGCGGATGCCGCGCAACCGCCGCGGCGATCACGACGACCACGAATGCCGCCGCGGCGGCCGCTGCCGCCAGCGCGACGGAGCCGTGTGCGGCGCCGAGCGTGAGGACGATGACGGCGACCTCCAGTTCCTCGACCAGGACGCCCTGGAAGACGAGCGCGAAGGCGGAGCGGCTCGTCCCGCGCGCCTCCTGCACCTCCGCGTCGTACTTCTCGTCCTCGTCGCGCTTCGCCTTGCGACCCGACGCTCGCAGGATCGCCTTCTTCAACCACTGGAGGCCGAAGAAGAGCAGGAGGATTCCCACGACGAGCCGCAGGTCGTCGAGCGGAATGCGCTCGAGCGCGGGGCCGAAAACGGCGATCGCCGCGGCTGCGATCGCCGTCGACAGTGCAGCGGCGCTCAGCGCCGGCCGCCAGCCGCGCGTGAATCCGACGGCCAGCACGATCGTCGCGGCCTCGACGAGCTCGACCGCGCACGCGAGAAACGCGGACGCGAAGGCGAAGACGCCGGCGGCCAACTAGGAGTAGATCGTCTCTACCTCGGACGCGAAGTGGTCGAGGACGACGCGCCGCTTCAGCTTCAGCGTCGGCGTCACCTCGCCCTCGTCCATCGAGAAGTCACGCGGCAGGATCGCGAAGCGCTTGATCTGCTCGAAGCGCGAGCGGTCGCGGTTCACTGCGTCGACGATCTCCTGCACGCGGGTCTGTTTCTGCTCGTCGCCGAGCGCGGCCGTCACGTCCGGGTCGAGCGTGACGAGCGCCGCGACGAACGGTCGCCGGTCGCCGATCACGAGCGCCTGTGAGATCTCGGCGTGCGCCTTGAGGTCGTTCTCGAGGTTCGCGGGCGCGACGTTCTTGCCTCCGGCCGTGACGAGGATGTCCTTCTTCCGGTCGGTGATCGTGACGAAGCCCTCGTCGTCGATCTCGGCGATGTCACCCGAGCGGAGCCAGCCGTCGGCGTCGAGGATCTCGCGCGTCGCGTCCTCGTCCTTGAGATAGCCGGCGAAGACCGTCGGGCTGCGGATGAAGAGCTCGCCGTCGTCGCCGAGGCGAAGCTCCGTCCCGGGCAGCGCCGGCCCGACGGTACCGAGGCGGTAACGCGTTGCCTGATTGACGGTCGCCGCAGACGTGCACTCCGTGAGGCCGTAGCCTTCGAGGATCGTGATCCCGAGCGCGTCGAAGAACTCGGCGATCTCCTTCGCGAGCGGCGCGCCGCCTGAGATGGCGATTCGGAGCCGGTTGCCCAGCCGTTCGCGCACCTTCGCGTACACGAGCCTGTCGGCCAGGCGGCGCTGCAGCTCGAGCCGCGCCGGCACCGGCCTGCCGTGTTGGCGCAGCGTGCTCACCTTGCGGCCGACGCCCAGCGCCCAGTCGACGATGCGTCGTTTGACGCCTGTCTCCTCGTCGAACTTCGCGCGCACGGCCGTGTGCACCTTCTCGTACACGCGCGGCACGCTCGGCAGCACAGTCGGCCGCACTTCGAGCAACGCCTCCGCCGTCCGCAGCGGATCCGGAAGGAACGCGATCGTGTACCCGACGTACGGTCCGGCCAGATGCATCAGCCGCCCGAAGTTGTGCGCGAGCGGCAGGTAGAGGAGCAGTACGTCCTCGGCGCTCGTGAAGTCCTCGAGCTGGTCGACGACGGCGACCATCTCGTAGTAGTTGCGGTGGCGGATCATGCACGCCTTCGGCGGCCCTGTCGTGCCGGAGGTGTAGATGTAGGTGAAGAGGTCGTCCTCGGTCACGCCGGCCGCCGCCTCGCGCAGCGCCTCGGGCTGCTCGCGCGCGTGTGCGCGTCCGCGCTCGCGCAGCTCCTCGAGCCCTGCGAATGTCCATACGTGGGAGAGGCCGAGCGGCTCGACCATCGCGCGCTGCTCGTCGTCCTCGCAGAGGGCGGCGACGGCGTCGGAATGTGCGACGACGAACTGCGCGTCCTTCGCGGAGCTGTTCGCGTAGACGGGAGCGCCGATCGCGCCGATCAGCGCGAGCGCGAAGTCGAAGACGGCCCACTCGAGCGTCGTCTGGCCGACGATCGCGACGGCGTCGCCCTTGCGCACGCCGACCGCGAGCAGGCCATTCGCAACCTCCTCGACCGCCCGGGCAGCCTCGTCCCACGACACCGGCTGCCAGCCGCCGTCGCGCTCGACGAGGTATGCGGGCGTCGCGCGTTTCGCCGCGACGGCGTCGAGCCACAGGCGGCCGATCGTTCGCGCCTGCGCAACGACGCCCTCGGTGCCGAGGCTCACGACCTGCGCCACGCGAAGAAGCGTAGTGGAGGAGCACACCGCGGCAAGGCGAAAAGAGGCGGTCCCTCTACAATCGAGGTTCGCATGCGGACGATCTGGAACGGCTCACTCAGCTTCGGCCTGGTCAACATCCCCGTGGGTCTGGCGCTCGCGACGTCGCCGAAGGCGCGCGCCTCCGACGTGTCGTTCCGGCAGCTGCACCGCGAGTGCCTGACGCCGATCCGGCAGAAGCGCTGGTGCACGACGCATGACCGGGAGGTCGGGCCGGACGAGATCGTGAAGGGGTGGGAGGTGGCGAAGGGCGAGTTCGTCATCGTCGAGGACGCCGACCTCGAGGCGATCCAGCTCGCCGACGACTCGCGGGCGATCGACATCACCCGCTTCGTGCCGCTCGACCAGGTCGACCCCGTCTACTTCGACCGCACGTACTACCTGTCGCCGGCGAACACGGCGGCCCAGCGGCGCCCGTACGTGCTGCTGCTCGAGGCGCTCAAGGACTCGGGCATGGCCGCCGTCGGCCGGTTCGTGCTCCGCGGGCAGGAGACGTTCTGCCTGATCCGGCCGCGCGGGGAGTCGCTCGCGCTCGAGACGCTCTTCCTCGCCGAGGACGTTCGCTCCCAGGCCGAAATCGAGGAGGCGGTGAGCGAGACACAGGTGCGCGACGCCGAGCTCGAACTCGCGCGGCAAGTCATCGACAGCCTCGTCGCCGATTTCGAGCCGCAGGAGCTCGAAAGCGTCTATCGCGGCAACCTGCGCTCGCTGCTCGAGGCGAAGCTCGCCGGGCAGGAGATTACGAAGCCGGAGCCGGTCGAGGAAGATGCGCCGGTGATCGACCTCATGGACGCGCTGCGTGCGTCGGTCGCGCAGGCGTCGAAGAAGTCGGACGCGGCGAAGAAGCCGGCGCGGGCACGCAAGACCGCTGCGACGGCATCGTCGCGCAAGCGCTGACAGCGATCGAGCGTTACCTGCTGCTCGGCCTGCGTCTGGGGCGGCATGTCGACGGCTTCGTCGACGCGTACTACGGCCCGCCGGAACTGGCGGCACAGGTCGACTCGGAGGCGCTCGTTCCCGCCGAGGAGCTCGCGGTCGAGGCGGCGGCGCTGCGAGCTGAGCTGGATCTCGGCGACGCCCGGCGCACCGCGTGGCTGAAGGCGCAGCTGCTCGGTTGCGAGACGACCGCCCGCCGCCTTGCGGGCGAGCCGATCTCCTGGGCTGACGAGGTCGAGGGCTCCTACGGCGTGCGGCCGGATCCCGCGCCCGAAGAGCGGTTCGCGGCAGCACACGAACGTGTCGCGGCTGCGTTGCCCGGCGACGGCGCGCTCGCCGAGCGGTACCAGGCATGGGTCGAGAGCCAGACCGTGCCGCCGGAGAAGCTGCTCGCGGCCGCGCAGGCGTTCTCGCGCGAGCTGCGTTCGCGGACGGAAGCGCTCGTCGGGCTGCCGGACGACGAATCGGTGCATTTGGAGGAGGTCGCGAACGAGCCGTGGTCGGCGTTCAACTACTACCTCGGCGGCCGCCGCAGCCGTGTCGTTGTCAACACCGACCGTCCCGTCGACGCGTTCTTCCTGCCGTTGCTGATTGCGCACGAGGCGTATCCAGGGCACCACACCGAGCACGCCTGGAAGGAGGCGCTGCTCGTCGACGGCGAGGGCTACGCCGAGGAGACGATCTTCCTGGTCGGCACGCCGCAGGCGGTGGTGAGCGAGGGCATCGCGATGATCGCGCTCGAGCTGGTGCTCGGCGACGAGACCGATGCCGTGGCCGCGCGTGTCTTCGCCGACGTCGGCGTCGCCTATGACGGGGAGACGTCGCGCGCCGTGCGGGAGCTGCGCGACGCGCTGAGCGCGCTGCCGGTCAACGCCGCGCGGCTCTTGCACGTCGAGGGTCGTCCACGCGAGGAGGTGGTCGACTACCTGGAGCGCTGGGGGCTGAACACACGGCAGCGTGCCGCGAGCTCGGTCGACTTCCTCGTCCACCCGACGTGGCGCGCGTACACGAGTTGCTACGCGTCAGGGCTCGAGCTTTGCCGTCGCTACGTCGGGCGCGACGTCCAGCGCTTCCGGCGCCTGCTGACGGAGCAGTTCACGACGGGCGACCTCTAGAGCGACGGGCGTGCGCGCCGAGCGCGCACGCCCGGGTGATGC
>JBJMJE010000086.1:0-8758 GCA_045806505.1 Gaiellaceae bacterium | reverse complement strand
GTCGTCGTCGTGACGCCGGTCGTCACGCCCACGCCGAACTTGCCGGTCATGCCGAGCCTCGCGTGGCCCGGGACCGTGCAGAGGAAGACGAGCTTGCCCTTCTTCTTGAATACCACCTTCACGCTCTTCGTCTGCCCCGGGTTGATCAGCGGCGTCTTCTTGCCGTTGATCTTGAAGTCATGACCGATCTTCCCCTTGTTGGTGACCTTGAAGATCACCGTCGTACCAACCGGCACGGAGCTGCGTGAGAGCTTGAACTTGAAGTCCGTCGCCGTCACCTTGACCGTGACGGTCGCCGACGCGCTCGAGCGCGCGCCGAGTGCGGGATACGCGAAGGCTGCTGCGACACCCGCAACGCCCACGCTCAGCAACGCGAGAAAGAACAGGGAACGTCTCAAAGGCGACCTCCAATCAGGGTGAGTGAACGTGGACCTCACAGGGCCGCCTGCACTGCCGTGCGCGATCAGTGGTGATTATGCAGAAACGGCCGTCAGCTCCCCCGGATGCCATGACGCCTCCGGCAACCGTGCGCCATTATCGTTCGCCGCTCGCATGAGAGCCTTGTTCGCCACCGCAGGCGCCGTTCTCGCCGTTGGTGCAGCCGCGCTTCCGCTCAAGACCGTCGCGACGGTACGCCTTCCCGGAGGAAGCTCGCGCCTCGACTACGCGAGCGTCGATCCCGGTCGGCACCGGCTGTACATGGCGCACCTCGGCGGCGGCCTCGTCATCGTGTTCGACACGAAGAAGCGCCGCGTCGTCAAATCGATCCCCGCGCCCGGCGCGCACGGCGTCTTGTCGGTCCCGAGCATCGGGCGGGTCTACGCCACGGCGACGAACGACAGGCAGCTCCTGACGATCGACGAGCGCACGAACCGCGTCGTCGCGCGCGCGCCGGCGGGCGAGTACCCGGACGGCATCGCCTACGACTCCGCCGACCGTCGCGTCTTCGTCTCCGACGAGTCGGGCGGCGCCGAGATCGTGTTCACCGCCGCCGGACGCAGGATCGGCTCGGTCGACCTCGGCGGCGAGGCCGGCAACGTCCAGTACGACCCCGTGTCGAAGCATGTCCTCGCAGACGTGCAGACGCGGAACGAGGTCGCCGTGATCAACCCCCGGACGAAGCGCGTGATCAGGCGCGTCTCACTGCCGGGTTGCGACCACGACCACGGATTGAACGTCGACGCGCCTCGCCGTCTCGCGTTCGTCGCGTGCGACGGCAACTCGAAGCTGCTCACGCTCGATCTGCGGACGATGAAGGTCATCGGGACCGCGAGCATCGGCGGCAGTCCCGATGTGCTCGCGTTCGATCCGGGTCTTCGCCGGCTGTACGTCGCCGCCGAGACCGGCGAGGTCGCCGTCTTCCAGGAGCGCGGCCGCAGGCTGAAGAAGCTCGGCGAAGACCTCCTGGCTCCCGAAGCGCACGTCGTCGCGGTCGATCCCGCGACGCATCTCGTCTACTTCCCGCTGGAGTCGGGCCCGACGCTGCGGATCACGAAACCGTCTCGCTAGCGCGCGTTTCGTTCGGGGCGAGGCGCCGGCCCCGCCCCGAACAAACGCAGGAAGAGCTACGTGACGGTCATCGAGCCGAGCATGCCGAAGTTCGCATGCTGGCCGACGTCACAGAGGTACTGGTACGTGCCGGCGGTGAGCTGGACGCTCCACGTCTCGGTCTGGCCCGAGTTGATGAGTGCTCCGACGTGCTTGCCCTGGAGATCGAAGTTGTGGATCTCCGCGCCGTTGTTCTTGACGACGAACTGGATGCAGCCGGCCGGCACCGACGTCTTGTCCAGGTCGTAGGCGTACTCACGCATGCCGACGTTGATCGTCGTGGTCGGCGTCGTGCACGCCGTGCCGCCGCCACCGCCGCCACCCGTGGTGGTCGTGGTGGTGGTCGTCGTGCTCGTGACCGCAGCCACACCGACGCTGAACTTGCCCGTCATGCCGAGACGGGCGTGACCCGAGACGGTGCAGACGTACGTGAGCTTGCCCTTCTTCTTGAAGACCACCTTCACCGACTTCGTCTGGCCCGGCTGGATGAGCTGCGTCTTCTTGCCGTTGATCTTGAAGTCGTGCGGAATCTTGCCCTTGTTCGTCACCTTGAAGACGACCGTCGTCCCGGTCGGGACCGACGCCTTCGAGAGCTTGAACTTGAAGTCAGTCGCCGTGACCTTGATCGTCACGGTCTTGGCCGCTGTGGAACGTGCGCCGATCGCCGGAATCGCGAACGCCGCACCCGCGCCGACGACCCCAACCACCAGCAGCGCGAGCAAAATGCGAACCCGTTGCAACAGAAACCTCCCTTGAATGACCTAGAAATACAGGCCTTTCGAAGCTAGCAGAGCATTTGCGCGCTCCAGTAAAGAGCCCGTAAAGACGACCGAGGCGGCGACCGGATGGCCGCCGCCTCGTATCGACGTTGAGTGCTGGTCTCCCCTAGGGGAGGACGAACGTGTAGATCGCGTCGTCGCGGAGACGCCGCGGATCCGTGAGGCCGAAGGGCCGAGACACGTCGTTGTGGCTCTGACCGCCAACCTCGATCGAGATGTACTGCTTGCCGTTCACCGTGTAGGTGACCGGTGCCGCGCCCACCGGGGCGCTGAACGCGCCGGACTTCCAGAGCGAGGCGCCCGTCTTCGTGTTGACGGCCTCGAGCCAACCCTTGCCGTCCTGACCGTTCGGCTGCTGGCCGAGGTGGCCGACGAACGTCAGGCCGGACGCGGTGTTCATCGAGCCGCTGTAGCACGGCGCGTCCCACTTCTGGTGCCAGGCGCTCCCGCCGGTCCGCTTGCCCGTCTGCACGTCGAACGCGGTGAAGTTACCGAGGTTCGCCGTCGACGTGTCGCCGGTGCCCTGGATGCCTGCGCCGATGCCGCCGTTGGCGCCGACGACCTGGGACGCCTTCGGCGTCTGCAGGAAGCCGCGGACGCGGGCGGAGACGCCACACGTGATCATCGTGTGGTTCTGGGGGCTGTACGAACTCGCCGGCCAGTCCATCTCCTCGAACGGCTCCACGACCTGCTGCGTCGTGTCGTACGGGTCGTAGACGCAGCCGATCTTGAACGGCTTGTTCAGGATCGGGTCGGTCGCGGTTCCGTAGGGCTGGTAGAAGTTCGTCTGGCTCCGGTTGCCGTCGGTGCAGTTCCGGCCCGTGCCGTCCTTCGCGATCGGATCGTCAGTGACGAAATCGACCTGCGGCACCGGCTGCGTCGGCCATGAATTCACGTCCGGCGCGCTGCTCTGCGGAACCTTGACTTCCTTGATCGGGAGCAGCGCCTTGCCCGTCTCGCGATCGAGGACGAACGTCCAGCCGTACTTGTTCACGAAGGCGACGCCGGGACGCGTCTTCTTCACGAGCTTCGTGACGGTCTTCGTCCTCGTGACGCGCTTGAGCTTGCCCTTGACCTTGATCTTGACGGTGACCTTGACGTGCGCCTTCACCGGCACCTTCCACGCGCCCTCGAACGACACGCCGTTGTTCGGCAGGTCCGAGTCCCACAGGTCGTGATGGGCCGTCTGGTAGTACCAGACGAGCTGGCCCGTGTAGACGTTCAGCGCGACGATCGAGTCGGTGAACAGGTTCTTTCCGGGGCCGCGCGAGTTCCACGGGACGGGGTTGCCCGTGCCGAAGATCGCGAGACCGAGCTTCTGATCGATGATCGGCGACTCCCACATTGCGCCGCCGCCGTAGTTGTTGTCGCTCGCAGCCCACGTGTTGCCACCGGGCTGGTTCTTCGCGGGCACGATCGCCCAGGTCCAGACCCTGCGGCCGGTCGCGGCCTCGAAGGCGTGGAAGCCGTTCGAAGCACCGCCGCCGTCGCCGCCGCTGTCGCCGATGAGAACGAGGCCGTTGAAGTAGATCGGGGCCGCCGACAGACGGCCGCCCTTCCTCGTGGGCAGCACCTCGACGTTCCACCCGGTGATCGGCGTCCCGAGGAGCTGGTCGAGTGCGATCAGGTGACCGTCGCGCAGAGCGGCGAACACCTTGCCCTCGCCGATCGCGACGCCCGGCATCCGGCCGCCCGTACCGACGTTGAAGCCCTCGGCCGTGTAGATCGACTGCGGGTTGAAGTGCCACAACTGCGCACCCGTCGCGCCGTCGAGTGCGAAGACGTCGCCCTTCGGGGTCTGCGTGTAGTACGTGCCCTGGTAGACGACCGCGTTCGACTCGAGCGAGCCGCACTGGGCGTCCTTCGTGGCGCACGTCCCGAGGTTGATGTGCCATGCCTCCTTGAGCGTGGCCACGTTCGCGGGCGTGACCTGCGTCAACGACGAATAGCGGTTGCCGTTGAGGCTCGCCATGTGCATCAGCCAGTTGTCACCCGCGGGAGCGGCCAACTGGTCCGCGCTGAACGCGGGCGCAGGCGTGATTGCGGTTTTCGCGGCATCCGACCTAGACGAGGCTGCCGCACCTCCAACTACGACGAGCAAAAAGCACAGTAAGACCAGCGAAAGCCGGCGCATTAAGGCTCCCTCCTGAGATGACGACTTGCCAATACAACACTCCGATCGGCCGTCTACAGACGACCGCCCCACGGGCCTGCGGGACCCGTCTCGATTGACCCCAACCTCCTAAATTTGCGTACTCGATATAGCACGCTACACTGCGCGCCGTGCAACGCGCAATACTTTTTGCAGCCGCCACAGTAGCGGCGATCGCGTTCGCCGTTTTGGGCGCCTCAGCGGGCTCCAGCTCACCCGTCCGGGCGAAGGCGGATCACATCACGGTGCGCATCCGCTACAAGAACGGCGCCTGGCTCAGGGCCCTGTCGTTGCCGCTCAACCGGCACAACCTCAAGGCGTTCAAGGTCTGCGGCGTGTGGAACTGGCCCGTCGGCAAGACGTTCACCTGCGCGGCCTCCGGCTCGACGCTTCCGGCCCGGACGTTCCTGAGAATGGAGCAGACGCCGGTCGCGAGAGCGCAGAGGCGAACTGACAGCCGCTGGGGCCTGGTGGGAATGGGCTCCGATTCCGTGCTGCCCGTGCCGCTCAGCAACGAGGTCACCGCGGACCGGTGGGGGACCTTCTACTACCGCGCGACGCTGCGGGACATCAGCGGCAAGGTGCTCTTGACCTCGAACAGGGTCAAGCTCGTCTGGCACCGGCCTTAGGTAGGGATTACCGAAAACGGCGCGTGAGGCGGCGCGCACCTAACGCCAGTCCGCCGGCACTTGCCATCACCAGGCCGATGATGTTCGTCGTCGCGCAGGTGCGGCAGGCGTTGCAGCAGACGGTCGCCATCGGCGCGTTCTCGCCGTACCTCGCAGTCGCCCGGGTCACGCGGTCGGTCCAGACGGTCTTCACCAGACGAGCCTACTCGAGGAGGCGGCGAGCCGAAGCGGCGTCTTACGGGGTGGGCTGCCACGCCGGCGGGGCGTCGCCGGCGGGAACCGCCTTCTCCGTGGTCAGGAGGGTGTGCGCGCCGCCGGAGACGGGCCACAGGGCGATCCCGCCGCGGTAGACGAACACGAGGCGTTTGCCGTCGGACGACCAGCCCGCAGGCCCCCCGTCGTTGACGAACTTCCTGACGCCGCCGGGCACGTTCGCGAGATAGACGGCGTTGACGAGACAGGAGACCTCGCCGCAGCCCGGTAGCGAGGGACGCGGCCCGTAGAAGGCGAGCTTCTTCGTGTTCGGTGACAGCGTCGTCGCCTGAGGCACGTCCATCCGGAACTCGTAGTGCTTCTGCGGCTTGCCGGTGCGGGCGTCGATCTTGTCGAGCGACCCGCGCGGCACGAAGAGTGACTTGCTGTTCGACGTCCACGACGGCCGTCCGCTCGGCGGCGCGTTCCGCACGCGGTGCTTGTGTGCGCCGGTGGAGCTCATCAGGTACAGGCGGTAGTCGCCCTTGTACAGGCGGACGAATGCGATCGACTTCCCGTTCGGCGACCAGACCGGGAAGAGATCGTGGGCGCCGGTCGTGAGGCGGCGCTCGGCGGTGCCGTCGGGCTTCGCGACGTAGATGCCACGGCCGAGGCGCGCGAAGACGATCTTCGTTCCCTTCGGCGAGAACGACGGCTCCGTGGCGTTCGCGTTCCCGTGCGTTATCTGCTGCAGGCCGGTGCCGTCGGTCTTCATGCGGAAGAGCTGGTTCGGGAGCAGACCGTCGGGCGCGGCAGAGAAGACGATCCACTGACCGGCGGCGGCGCCCGAGGCGGACTGCGTCGCACCGACGGCGCCGAGAATCAGCGCGCACGCGGCTGCGAACCCTGCGCGGCTGCGCGAACGTGAGAGTCCCCGGTCCTCCTGCTGCGAGCGATACACCGCGCGCGTCAGGGTACACAGCGTTCGACGCAGCCTCTCTCGGCGCCGCGGAATTTTTACACCGCGTTCAGCTTCCGGTTGCGCGCCGGCTGCTCGCCGAGCACCGGCAGATAGCCGACGAAGTTCGACTCGAGCACCCCTTCGCCGTGCGTGAGGCCGGGAAGCCGCCGCTGCAGGTCGTTCACCCGCGCCGCCGGCACGATCGCCTCGACGATGGAGAGCTCGCCGCGCACAGAGGACCTCTCGACGGCGGCGCCGAGCCGCGCGAGCGCGGGTACGACGGCGCCGGTCGTCGCGGCGGGAATCTCGACGGTGGCTCGCATCATCGGCTCGCAGACGACGGTTCCGGCGCGCTCGAGCGCCTGCGTCAGCACCAGCGGCGTCAGCTTGCGGAAGTCGGCGGGCGTGCTGCGCCCCTGGCGCGAGGGCGGCCCGTCCGGGATCGCGTAGGCGCACCGGGTCATCGTCACGACGCAGTCGGTGACCTGCCAGCCGAAGAGACCCTCGGCGAGCGCGTCACGCACGTACTCGTCCATGTGCGCCGCGAAGCTCTCGCGCGTCTTGTAGATGTAGAGCGGCACGACCAGCGTGCTGACCGCCAGAAGGAACTCGATTCCCGAACCCGCGTCCGCCGGCTCGACGCGCAAGCCGATCGTCGCCTCGTACGGGTTCGTTTCGGCGTGCAGTATCTCGACGGCCTCGCCCGTCGCGACCGGACGCTCCACGTAGATCGGCGTCACCTCGCGGAACTCCGACGCGATGCCGTACTCGTCCGCGAGCGTCGCCTGGATCACCTCCTTCTGCACCTCGCCGTAGAGCGAGACCGAGAGCTCGTTCGACTCCGGGTGCTGGCGGACGCTGATCAGCGGGTCCTGCTCGTCGAGTTGCGCGAGGGCGGCGCGGAGGCGCGCGCTGTCCTCGGGAACGATCGCCTCGACGACCGACTCGAGCGTCGGCGGCGCGAACGCATGCGTCGTCCCGTCAGCTCGCGCATCGCCTATCCGGTCGCCGATCTGGATCTCGTGGAGCCCCCAGACCTTCGCGATCGCGCCTGCGCGCGCGGACGGCCTAGGCACCGCTCCGCCGTGCTCGAAGACGGCGAGTGCCGTCACCTTCCCCTCACCGTCGCGTCCGAACGCAACGCGATCGCGCACGGTGAGCGTGCCGGAGAAGACTCGGGCGTAGGCGATCTTGTCGCCGCCGGCGCCGCGCTCGATCTTGAACACCGTTGCAGCAAGCGCAGCATCGGGATCGCCTGACGCGCTCGGCAGGAGCTCCGCGATCCCTCCTGCGAGCTCGCTCACGCCTGCGCCGGTGATCGCTGCACCGAAGAAGACCGGGTGGACGAGTGCGAGCTGCGTTTGCTTCGCAAGCGCGGCGCGGACCCACTCGACCGACAGGCGCGCGTCGTCCGAGACGTACGCAACGAGGATCTCGTCGTCGTGCTCCGCGAGCAGCTCGACCGGCGGAGCGTCGAACCGGGTGAAGGAGGCACCGCGTTCGCCGAGCGAACGTGCGCGTCCCATCGGAACGATGGAGGTCGTCAGTCGCTCCGAGATCGCCTGCAGCACCCGCTCGTCGTCGGCGCCGGCGCGGTCGATCTTGTTCACGAACATCAGCGTCGGCACGCGGAGCCGCTTCAGCGCGCGCATCAGGATCCGCGTCTGCGGCTGCACGCCTTCGACCGCAGAGATGACGAGTACCGCGCCGTCGAGGACGCTCAGCACCCGCTCGACCTCCGCGATGAAGTCCGGGTGGCCCGGCGTGTCGATCAGGTTGACGTGCACGTTGCCGATCGCGAACGACGTCACTGCCGACTTGATCGTGATCCCGCGCAGCCGCTCGAGCGCGAGCGTGTCCGTCTGCGTCGTCCCCGCGTCGACGCTGCCGACGTCGCGGATGACGCCGGCCTCGTAGAGCAGGCGTTCTGTGAGAGTTGTCTTACCGGCGTCTACATGCGCCAGGATTCCGAGGTTGAGCTCCTTCTGCGACACGCGTCATTCCCTCCAGGTAGGTCGAACGGGCCTGTTGGACGGGAATGCATGCGCGCATTGCTCCTCCTCGAATCGATGGCGCGGGCCGTACCGGGGTTAATGATAAGCGCCGGCCGGGCCGGGAGCAAAGTCCCCCGGCCCGGCCACGGCGCGCAGGCTGTCTGCGTCGCCCGCTCTTGCGAAAGCTTCTGCGACGCCGCCCTGACCTCTTCGAGCGTGTGGTGCTCCTGCTCGAGGTTCTCCTGGAGCAGCGAGACGATGTCGTCCTCACCCATCGCCTCGGCCTTCGTGATCAGGCCCTCGTACATCGCGATCTCGACGTGCTCGGTCTTGGCGGCCGCGCCGAGCAGCACCGCGTCGATGAGTTCGTCGTCGACCTTTCCCGTCAGTTTCTCGCCCTCGGCCGCGATCCCGTTCGCCGAGTCGGCATCGTGGGCGCCGACGTTCGCGCCGATCGCCTCGAGCGCCTGCTCGAGGTTCCGGATCTGCCCTTCCGTCTCCTC
>JBJMJE010000085.1:0-3585 GCA_045806505.1 Gaiellaceae bacterium | reverse complement strand
GCGCATCGACGACGAGGGGATCGAGTTCATCCTCCTCTGGTTCACGGACATCGAGGGTCACCTCAAGAGCTTCGCCGTCACGCCGAGCGAGATCGAGGACGCGCTCGACGACGGCATGGGCTTCGACGGCTCGTCGATCACTGGCTTCAACGCGATCGAGGAGTCGGACATGGTCGCAATCCCCGATCCCGACACGTACCAGCTGATGCCGTGGCGGGAAGGCGAGACGAAGGTCGGCCGCATGATCTGCGACATCGTCACGCCCGACGGGAACCCCTACGAGGGCGACCCGCGCTACGTGCTGCGGCGCGCGCTCGACCGGATGCAGTCGATGGGCTTCGACACGTTCAACGTCGGCCCCGAGCTCGAGTACTTCCTCTTCAAGGACGACCGCGGCACGGAGACGCTCGACGAGGGCGGCTACTTCGCGATGACGACGCTCGACGCCGCGACCGAGCTCCGGCAGCAGACGGTGCGCGCGCTCGAGGGCATGGGCATCCAAATCGAGTACGTCCATCACGAGGTCGGTCCGTCGCAGCACGAGATCGACATGCGCTTCGCGCCGGCGCTGACGATGGCGGACCACACCGTCACCTACCGCCTCATCGTCAAGGAGGTCGCGAAGAAGGAAGGCTTCCACGCGACGTTCATGCCGAAGCCGATCTTCGGCGAGAACGGCTCGGGCATGCACACGCATCAGTCGCTCTTCAAGGACGGTGGGAACGCGTTCTTCGATCCGGAGGACGAGTGGCACCTCTCGGACGTCGGGAAGGCTTTCATCGCGGGCCAGCTGCGTCACGCGCGCGAGATCGCGGCCGTGTTCGCGCAGTGGGTGAACTCGTACAAGCGCCTCGTGCCCGGTTATGAGGCCCCGGTGTACGTCGCATGGTCGCGCCGAAACCGCTCGGCGCTGATCCGGATCCCGCTGTACAAGCCGGGCGCCGAGCAGGCGACGCGCGCGGAGATCCGCTGTCCCGATCCTGCGTGCAACCCGTACCTGACGTTCGCGGCGCTGCTGCATGCCGGCCTCGAGGGGATCGAGAAGGGCTACGAGCTGCCGGCGCCAATGGAGACCAACCTGTACCACCTGACGGCAGAGCAGCGGGCGGACCGCGGCATCGTCGCGCTCCCGGAGACGCTTGGCGAGGCGATCACGGAGCTGTCGCAGTCGGAGCTCGTGCGGACGGCGTTCGGGCCGCACATCTTCGACCGCTACGTCGAGCTGAAGCGCAAGGAGTGGGACGAGTACCGCGTCCAGCTCTCGCAATGGGAGATGGACAAGTACCTCCCCGTGTTGTAAGGCGGCTGTCGGTTTTCCGCCACGAATCTGGCGGCCGCCCGCTCGTGCGTCGTGGGGTGTGCTCCATCGCGGCGGCGCTTGCCGTCGCGGACGATGGCTGCGTCAACGCACGAACGGAGGGAGCGCCCAGATGCCGCCGCACGAGACACCGAACCTCTTCACGAGCGATCTGCCCTACCGCACGACGTATCGGTGCGTGCGCCTGGGCTGCAGGCTGATGACCCGTCTTCTCGACCCGATCGAGCAGTGTCCGCGCTGCGGCGCCCAGATGGCCGTCGTCGAGCCCGCGCAGCACGATGTCGAGCACTTCCTCGCCGTCGCGACGGAGGACGTGGTCGCAGGCTTCGACGGACTGCTCCGGGCCGCGTAACCGCTCGACCGGGCAAGGAGCGCGCTCCGGCGCCAAAACGACCGCAGGGTGCACCAAGGCACCCCGCAGTCGGCCGTCAGTCGGCTCCGGGTATGCCGCATAGCGCCGGAGCCACGTCGCATCTTAATCGCGTTTTGCAGGGAAAGGAAGTCCTAGCCCGGCTTCGCGCTCATCGCGAAGACCGCGACGCCGAGGGCGACGAGGTAGACCGCGCCGAGACCCGCGAACCACGTGCCTACGCGCGGCCTTCGCAGGCCGAGCCAGCCCAGCAGCGTGAGCACGAGGAGGACGACGATGCCGACGTCCGACACGAGGAAGCCGACGCCGACCCACCCGGGGGCGTCGTCGTTGTCGAGCCCCTCGTGCGAGAGCACCCACTGCGCCCCGACTCGCATCAGGATGTACGACGGCCAGACGCCGGCGAGCATGATCGTGAACGCGAGCCTGCGGAGCAACGGCCCGTGCTCGACGATGCGCATCGATGCGAACCCGAGCGTCGTGACCGCGAGCAGCGCGCCGAAGAGCAGCGTGGCGCCGAGGACGTGGACGAAGAGCGGGGCGCCGCAGGTCGGGCCGCAGAGCGACGCGACGGTCACGCGCCGGGCTTCCAGATCATCAGCACGAGGATCACGACGACCGCGAGCCCGCTCGAGTACTCGAGCGCGAGCGTGACCGGGTCGCGGAGCCGTGCGTTCAGCTGCGCGTTCGGAACGTCACCCTCGGCGGCCAGCCGCTCGGCGAGCTTCCGCGTCTCGTCCTCGCGCTTCCCGCCCATCCCTCCGGCCGCGTTCGAGTAGACCCAGAGCACGAGCGCGGCGATCACCCATGCGTCGCCGTACCCGTAGCCGAACGGGCTCGCGCTCACCAACCACAGGCCGAAGACGATCGTCAGGAGCACGCCGCCGTAGATCGCGAACACGGCGACGCGGGTGAGGCCGAGCAGCAGCGCGATCTCACTCGGCCGCTCCCGCCGCAGGGCAGAGAGGTTCAGCGCGGCGGCGGTGACCGAGCCGCCGATCAGCAGGAACGCCCCGATCACGTGCAGGAACAACAGCCAGTCGTACTTGCTCACGCGCGGGGAGAATACGAACGTGGACGAGACGCGGCGGCACCTCCAGCTCCTTACGGAGAAGATCGAGGCGGTCAACTCGACGCTCGACCTAGAGGAGGTGATCGGGCTCGTGGCGCGCAAGGTCGCGGACGCGCTTGCCGCGGACGCGTGCTTCGTCTACCTCTACGACGAGCGCGCCGGAGAGCTCGTGCTTCGCGCGACGCACGGCACGCGCGTCGAGGAGATGACGAAGCGCCCGCGGCTGCCGCTCGGCCAGGGCATCACCGGCGTCGCGGCGGAGGAGCGGCAGCCCGTGATGCTGCCGGCGGACGCTCACCTCGACCCGCGCTTCCGCGCGTTCCCGAACCTGCCGGAGGACCGCTTCCAGTCGATCCTCGCCGTCCCGATCCTCTCCCGTCATACGCTCGAGGGCGCGCTGAACGTGCGCACGATCGCGCCGCGCGAGTTCACGCAGGCGGAGATCGACCTGCTGCTTGCGATCGCGGCGCAGGTGGCCCACTCGATCCAGCACGCGCGGATGTATGCGGCGGCGCAGCGGCGCGTCGTCGAACTCGAGGCGCTCTCACGCATCTCGGAAGCGGTGTCGGACTCGCTCTACCTCGAGGAGTCGCTCGCCGCGATCGTGCGTACGACGATGGACGCGCTCGGCGCGACTGGTGCGGCGCTCGTGCTCGACGACGGTGAGATCGCGTGGCCGGAGGGTCGTTCGGGTGCGTACGCCGAGCGTCTCCCGCTGCGCTGGCGCGGGCGGCAGATCGGCGAGCTCGTCTGCGACCGCGACACGCCGTTCTCCGACGACGACCGGCAACTCCTCGTCTCGATCGCGCACCACGCGGCCGTCGC
>JBJMJE010000084.1:0-8915 GCA_045806505.1 Gaiellaceae bacterium | reverse complement strand
TTGACGTCGCACTTCCCGTTCGGCAGCAGGTCGGGTACGAGGCCGAGCAAGTCGCGCGCGTCGACGTCGACCGCGGCCAGGTAGCGCGCGAGCAACTCGAACTCGTCCGCGTCGTAGCCGTCGGGCTCCGCGAACGGGATTCGGTTCGCTTCGCGATCGGTCAGGCAGACGCGGAAGCCGTAAGCCTGGAGTCCGCCGTCGCCCTCGCCGAGGCGCTCCGTCGGCCAACCGCGCTCGTCGAGCTCCGGCTCGCGGATGAACGGCAGCAGCGAGCCGTCGCCGCCGAACGGCGACAGCGTCACCGGAAAATTGTGCTTGCTCGGCCGGTATGCGGGCTGCCGCCCCGCCCAGGCCTCGCCGTAGAGCTCGCGCGACTCGCGCCCGACTGCGTACGGCACGCCGACACGCGCCATCAGGTCGCCCTCGTAGCTCGCGTCGACGTACACGGCGGCGTCCGGAACGTTCGTCGTGCCGAGGCGAACGTCGATGCCCTCGAGGAACGACGTCAGCACTTCCTCGGCGACGTGCGGCTCCGGCCCCTTGACCTGCCAAAGCGAAGCCCGGTACCACTCGGCGACGGCGGCGTAGAAGCGGCGCGCGAACCCGCCGAGCACGCGCACGTCGCCGACGTCGGTCCAGCTCAGCCCGCCCGAGATCATGCCGCCGATATGCTCGCCCGGCTCGACGAGGACCGTGCGTGCCCCTGCTGATCGAGCGGCGACGGCGGCCGCGACTCCCGCCGCCGTCGCGCCGTACACCACGACGTCCGTCACACGAACGGCTCGAGCAACGCAACGCCCGTCGCCGCGTCGACGCCGAGCAGAAGCGCGTCCGCGAGCGCCGCGACGTCCGCGGCCGGCTCGACTTGCGCAGGCTGTGAGACGAGACGCCGCAACGCGCCGACCACCTCCCCGCCGTGCTCGCGCAGCGCGCGCTCGAAGGCCGCGACCGGCTCGTACGCCACGGGATCGCGCGCCCACTCCGCAACGGTCGCCAGCGCGAGCTTCGACGGCACCGCCTGCACCATCCCGTTCGCGACGATTCCACGGCACTTGCCGTCGGCGAGCAACGGGTCGCGCCCGCGCAGCGGACCGAGAAACAATTTCTCGGGCGCGAAGTCGTTGACCGGGTAGTTGTCCCACAGCACCAGGTCGTGACCTCGGAAGCGCGCGACCGCGAACTCGAGCGCCTCACGGTTGATGCCGAGCGACACGACCTCTGGGCCGGTCCAGTAGACGACGATCTGCGGATCGAGCTTCGGCGCGAACGCACGGCGGTACTCCGAGTCGCCCGTGCCTGCGTAGCCCATCGGGCACACGACGAGCTCCTCGCCCCGGGCGAACCAGTTCGCGATCTCGGCCTGACGCTCGAACGCGACGGCCTCGCGCTCGATGTCGTCCCAGAGGAGCTGGAACGTCTCGATGCCGGCGCCTCGCAGGTGGTCGCGCTTCGCGTCGAGCGCCTCGAGCTCCGACTCGTCGTCGGCGCGGATGTCCAGGCCCGGCGCGATTGCGTAGACGAACTCGACGCCGCAGCGCTTCGCCTCGGCGGCGAGCTCCGAGAATCGCGCCAGCTCGCCGTCCGGGTACGGCTCGCGCCACAGCGTCCGGTGATACTCGTCGTCCTTCGGCGCGTGCACCCACGTGTTGAGGCCGTGCGCGCCGCAGAAGCGGATCAGATCGAGCCGCTCCTCGTGCGTCCACGGCGGCCCGTAGAAGCCCTCGATCACGCCGCGCACGTTCACGCGTAGCGGTCGACGATCTCGATCAGCTCGTTCAGACGCGGAACGGATTGCGTACGCAGCAGCTCGGTCGGGTCCTCGGCGTCGAGCGTGTTCGTCCACAGCGCGCGGCCGGCGAGGAAGCCCGACGCGCCGCCCTTGCACGCGTGCTCGACCGCGAGCGGGAACTCTTCCGGCGGCACGCCCTGCGAGAGCACGACCCACGGCACCGGCACCACCTCCGTGATCTCGCGGCACCGCGCGACGACGTCGCCCTGCCGCGGCGCCTGGCACTTGTAGAGGGACGGGCGCGTCGCACCGAGCTCCCGCGCCGCCGCGAGGATCTGCTGGTCCTCGCGCACGACGGGCTCGAGCACCGACAGCACGCCGTGCCGCTCCGCCAGCGCGACGAATCGCTCGCACATCTCGATCCGCTCGCGGCGGCGGTCGTCGTCGCGCCAGATGACGAGCAGCTTCAGGGCAACGACGCCCTCCGGCACCCGCTCGACCTCGTCGAGCCGCGTGTCCTCGACGATTCCGCCGCGTTCCTGCTCGAGCAGGTCGACGGCCATGATCAGCCCGCGGGGCACGAACGGCTGCACGTGCTCGAGGAACTCCGGCTCGATCAGGAAGCCCGAAGCGTGCGGCGCCAGTTCGCGCGCGACCGCCGTCTTGAACATCCGCATCCGCTCGTGCGAGTCGTCGAAGCCGCGGTCGCGGAACATCTTCCGCAGCGACTCGCGCTGGTCCATCGCGACCATCGCGTACGTGCCGTTCTCGCGGGCGAGGGCGTTCACGGCGCCACCAGGATCTGCGCGTCTGGATGCTCGTGCACGATGGTCGCGGGCCATGAAGGATCGAAGTGGTCGCGCGCGAGGATCCGCTCGGCGGCGGTGCGCTTGTCGGGTCCGTGCAGGACGAGCCGCAGCCGCCGAGCACCCGCGATCGTGCCCAGACCGACGGATACGCCCTGCGTCGGCACGTCGTCGAGCGACGCGAACTCCGGGAACGTCGCGAGGTTGTCGCGGCGCGTGCTTTCGGCGAGTCGTACGACGCTCGTCATGCCGTCGAGGGGCGAGCCCGGCGGCAGGAACGCGACGTGACAGTCCGACGCGCCCGACGCGAGCAGGAACACGTCGATGCCGCCGGCGGCGCCGATGCGCTGCTCGTATTCGCCGGGATCGTCGGGATCGGGCAGCCACACGCGCTCGTCGGGGATGCCGAGCGGCCCCGCGATCTCGCGCAGCGCGAAGCCACGGCAGCTGTAGTGGGCGGTCGGCGGCGGCACGGGCACGTATTCGTCCATCATCACTATCGTCGTGCCCGAGAGATCCGCTTTCGACTCGGCGAGCGCGCGATAGGTGGTGATCAGGCTCCGGCCGCCGGGGCACCCGAGCAGCTCGGGCCGGAGCTCGACGATGTCGCGCGCAAGCGCCCGCCCCAGCTCGTCTGCGTCGGCGAAGCGACGCACCTCAGCGGCCACGCAGCTCCTCGCGCACGCGCCGCTTCGCGTCGTCTGACGCGCCGACCGCGTCGAGAGCCGCGAGCACGGCACCTGCAACCGGCGGCGCGTCCGGCACGACCGGAGTCGCTCCGCGCGGCAACGCCGCGACCACGCGCTCGTGCAGGAAGCCGTCTCCGCGCGCGAGCATGCCGCCGCCGAGGACGACGTCCGCCTCTTCGAGCGCGAGGTCCGCCAATGCGCGACGAACCATGAGCACGATCTCGTTCGCGAGACGCTCGACGAGCGCGCGCGCCACGGCGTCGCCTTCTCCCGCCGCTGCGACGACCGCGGGCGCGAGCTCGCCGAGGCGGACGTCGCGCAGGCGCCGGTAGTGCACCGCCTCGCCGACCGCGTACGCGGTCGGGAGCTCGAAGTACGAACGCACGACATCGACGAGCGCCGTGGGCTCGCCGCGGCCGTCCTCGGCGCGCGCCGCGAGGAAGAGCGCCTCGCGGCCGACGGCCTCGGCGCCGCCCCAGTCGCCGGTCTCCCACCCGAGCGACGCGTACCGCGCGACGCCGCCGTCGGCGCGGCGGCCGACGCAGTTGATGCCCGCGCCGCAGATCACGGCCACGGCGTCGGGCCTGTCGCTGCCGGCGCGAAGCAGGGCGAACGTGTCGTTGTCGACGGTCGCCGCACGCGTCCACGACCGAGCCTCGATCTCGGCCGACAGCTCGGCGATGTCCTGCTCGACGTCGGCGCCGCAGAGGAAGAACGCGCCGTGCGCAGCCGGACGATCGAACGCGACGGCGTCCACGAGCGACGCGATGACCGCGACCGCGCCGGCCGAACCGAGGCCGTGCGAGTTGCTGCCGGGGCCGCGCAGCGACGCGATCACCTCGCCCTCGACAGTCGCAACGGCGACATCCGTCTTCGTGTTTCCGCCGTCGACGCCGAGAACGACCGTCACGTCCATCCGAGCGACCGGTGGAAGAAGTCGAGGCGGTCGGCCTGCGCGGCCGGATGCACGACGACGGCGCCGTGGTCGCAGTCGTACTCGCGCCACTCCTTAGGCTCCGCCGCCGAGTCGTACAGGTCCCGCGCCGCTTCGAGCGGGACGTTGTCGTCGAACCGGGCGGCCTGGACGAGCAACCGCCGCTTGCCCGGGCGGCCGAGGAGGTGCGCGGCCTCCCACCTCTCGATCGCCCCGAGATACTCGTCGCGGCTCGGCGAGAGCTGCTCGAACCACTCCGAGGCGCGGCCGGCGAGACCCGTTCCGATCGCGGCGACGACGATCGCCTGCAGTCGCGGCTCGGTCGCCGCGAGGATCGCGCCCTGCAGGCCGCCGGCGCTGTGGCCGAAGAAGCCGAGCCGCGTCGCGCCGCGGGCGGCGAGCAAGTCGAGCGCCCGACGCTGCAGCGCGACGGCGTGGTCGATCGCGGCCTCGTCCGCCGCCAGGTCGCCGACGAGCGGAATTCCGCACGAGGGGACGACAACCGTGGCGCCGAGATCCGCCAGCTCCTTCGCTTCGTCCAGGAAGTAGCGGCGGCCGTCCCCCTCGCCGCCGCCGTGGGCCAGGATCAGACCGACCTCGCCGTCGCCGGCGACGACGAACGCGGGCGCGTCCGCGTCGAGGTCGACCTCCTCTACGCCCACGCGAGGAACTTCCGGTTCGCCTCGATCAGCTTGTCCGTCAGCTTCTCCGCGACGGTCGACTGGCCGATCAGCGGGTGCGCGAGCAGCGCGCGGAACACGCGCTCGCGGCCGCCGCGCATTGCGGCATCGAGCGCCAACTCTTCGTATGCCGTCACGTGCGCGACGAGCCCGCGCTCGAGCGGGCCAAGCTGCGGCAGCTCCACCGGCCGCACGCCGTCCGGCTCTACCCACGCGGGCACCTCGACGACGGAGTCGTCCGCGAGGAACGACAGGGCGCCGTCGTTGCGCAGATTGATCACGTGCCGTCCGCGCCCGGCGCTGCCGAGCAGGCTCGCCACGAGCTCGACCGCCGCCTCCGAGTAGCCGGCGCCGCCGCGCTGCTTCAGCAGCTCCGGCTTCTCGTCGAGCGAATCGTCGGCATAGAGGTGCAGCAGCTCGGCTTCGATCTCCGACACGACCTCGGCGCGCGACTTGTTCCGGCGCTCCTCGTCGACGACGGCGTCGTGGTCGTAGAAGTAGTGGAGGTAGTACGACGGCACGGTGCCGAGTCTCTGCACGAGCGGCGCCGGCAGCCCGGTCGCGCGCGCGACACGCTCGGCGTGCTCGTCCGCGAGCAGCGTCGCCAGGACGTCGTCGCCGTCGAGCCGCACGCCGACCTCCCACGTCAGGTGGTTGAGCCCGAGATGGTCGAGCTCGATCCGCTCCGGCTCGACGTCGAGCACCTTCGCGAAGTGGCGCTGGAAGACCATGGCGGCGCTGCAGAGGCCGACGGCCTTGTGTCCTGCATCGAGCAGCGCCTTCGTCACGATCCCGACGGGGTTCGTGAAGTCGACGATCCAGGCGTTCGGCGATCGCTCGCGCGCGCGCTCGGCGATCTCGAGCACAACCGGCACGGTGCGGAGCGCCTTTGCGAGGCCGCCGAAGCCCGTCGTCTCCTGGCCGATGCAGCCGCACGCGACCGGCACCGACTCGTCGACCATCCGAGCGGCCTGGCCGCCCACGCGGATCTGGATCAGCACGGCGTCCGCGCCCTCGACCGCCTCGTCGAGACTCGTGGTCGCGTGCAGGCGCGTCGGGTGGGCTGCGCGGTCGAGCATTCGCTGCGCGAGCCCCGACACGATGGCGAGCCGCTGCTCGTTCGTGTCGTGCAGATACAGGTCGTCGACCTTCATCAGGTGACGGAGGCGCACGATCCCATCGATCACCTCGGGCGTGTACGTCGACCCGGCGCCGACGACGGCGAGCTTCACCAGACGCCCTCGCTCTCGAGCAACCCGAGCGCTGGATCGGCGGCAGGGGCGGGAGCCGCCGCGCCTTGCAGGAAGCGGTCGAGGAACGTAGTGGTCACGGTCCCGACGACGGCGTCTCCCGCACTGGGCGGATCGTCCTCGACAAAGTGCTGGTGCCCTGGAAGCTCGATCGTCAGCAACGCCTTCGGCGGCAGTGCCCGCCCGTAGATGCGGACGCCCTCCTGATAGCGAACGGCCTCGTCGAGCCTGCCGTGCACGACGAGGAGCGGGCACCGACGGAAGTCGCACTCGCAGAAGTACGGCAGATGTCCCGAGACGGCGATGACGGCGTCGACGTGCGCGCCGTGCGAACGCTCGAAGACAGCGCCGACGGCCGTGACCGCGCCGAGGGAGAAGCCGCCGGCGGCGACGCGCTCGGAATCGAATCGCGGATCGTCGAGCAGCCGTTCGAGCACGAACCGAAAGTCCGCGGGTTGTTCGGCGACGTCGTCGTGGTCGCGGCCGGACGACGCCTCGTTCGTGAACGGGAACGTCGGCGCGGCGACGGCGTAGCCCGCGCTGATCCAGTGCCCGAACAGCCGCGTGAACTTGCGCGGATGGCCCATCCAGCCGTGCGCGAAGACGACGAGCGGCCACGGTGGGTCGCACTGCGGGACGTGGAGCGTCGTCGGCAGGGATCTGCCCGCGCGGTTCAGCTCGACCGTCTCGACTGCGGCCGCGCTCACCGTCACGTGTCCATCGGCCGGCCGTACGCCGCGAGGACGGCGAGCGACCCGAGCGTCACGTAGCCGCGCCACTCGTTCACGGCCGCGACGCTCGGCGGCTCCCACGTGATCGGCCAGCCGCCGTCGTCCTGCTGCTTCGCCTCTAGCGCGTCGAGGTGCGCTGCGATGGTCGCGTCGTCGAAGAGACGCCGCGCCGGCGCATCCGGATGTGGCGCGTAGTCGAGCGGCGACTTCACGTAGCCCGGCTTATCGGGGTCGAGCGCGACGAGCTCGCTCAGGATGCGCTCGCCGAGCTTGCCGAAGGCGGTTTGCGCGCGCTCGCGGTCCGGCACATGCTCGAGGAACGTCAGCACCGAGACCGCGTCGTCGGCGCCGAGGCCGTCCAGCCGCTCGAGCGCGCGCCACAGGTACTCCGTCGCGGGCTCGAGCCATTCGTGCTCGGTTCCGTGCTTATGGAGGAGCCCGGCGATCCCGGCGGTCGGGTTCGGGTACGCCTGGCCGGTCGGCTCCCACCAGGGCGCGTGCGGACCATCCGTCACCGTCTCGAGCACGAACGGCACCCCGCCGCCTTCCCGCGTGGCGGCGACGAGCCATGTGCACGCGCGCTGGACGACGCTGTCGTCCCAGCTGCCGACCTCGTCGAGGATCTCGAGCGCGCGCTCCAGCGGCACGGGCTGGCTCGAGGCGCCGCGAAGATCCGACTCGAGCGCGTTGCCGAAGCCGCCGTCGTCGTTCTGGTACGGGAGCAGCGCAGCGACGACGGCGCTCGCGGTTCCCCCGCGGAAGCGCCAGGCGAAGCGCCGTCGCTCGAGCAGCCGCGCCTCGCGCAGCATGAACTGCTCCGCCGCGGCGAAGTCGACGCTCACAGGCCGTTGCCGCGCGCGATCTCGCCGTAGGCGCGCCCGCTGTCCTTGATCGTCCGCTCGAACGTGTCGTAGTCGACGTGCACGAGCCCGAACCGCGGCTCGTAGCCGAGCGCCCACTCGAAGTTGTCCATGAGCGACCAGTAGAAGTAGCCGCGCACCGGGACGCCCTGCTCGATCGCGTCGTGGATCGCGCCGACGTGAGCCCGGATGAACTCGACGCGCCCGGGGTCGTGCGGCGCCTCCGGATAGATCGCGCCGTTCTCGGTGATGTAGATCGGCGGCGCGCCGTAGTCGTCGCGCAGGCGCACGAGCAGCTCGGTCAGCGCCCACGGCGCGATCTCGTAGCCGCCGCCGGTGAGCGGGTAGTCCATCTGGCGCGCAGACAAGACCTCGTACGGGAGCGGCTCCTTGCCCGGCTTCGCGCGAATCACGCCGCGGGAGTAGAAGTTGACGCCGACGTAGTCGCTGCGCGTGGCGATCTCGTCGACGTCGCCGTCGCGGACGAAGTCGAGGGCACCGATCCGCTCTTCCCACAGCAGCCGCATGTCGTCCGGATACGAAGCGTTGAGCACGGGGTCGAGGAACCAGCGGTTGTGGTAGCCGTCGCAGATCCACGCTGCCTCACGGTCGGCGTCGTCGTCGCTGGCCGGGTACGTCGGAAAGACGCTGAACGCGACGCCGACCTCGCCGTCACCCAGCTCGCGCGCGGCGCGACCGTGCGCGAGCAGCATGTGGTGGATGGCGGTCAAAGCGCCGCGGAAATCCTTCTCGCCCGGCGCGTGGAGGCCGTCGGCGTAGCCGAGGATCCCGTGCACCCACGGCTCGTTGATCGTGCACCAGCGTGTGACGCGGTCGCCGTACGCGTCGAAGCACGCCTGGGCGTACTCGGCGAACGCGTCGACGATGTCGCGGTTGCGCCAGCCACTGTCGTCCTGGAGCGCCTGCGGCAGGTCCCAGTGGTAGAGCGTGACGAGCGGCTCGATGTTCTTCTCCAGCAGCGCGTCGATCAGCCGGTCGTAGTGCTCGAACCCTCGCGGCTCGCGCTCGCCTCGGCCGCTCGGGAACAGCCGCGGCCACGCGAGCGACATGCGGTACGCGTTGACACCGAGCCCGCCGAGGAGCTCTACGTCATCGCGCCAGCGGCGGTAGTGGTCGCACGCGTACGTGCCGAGGTCGCCGCTCTCGCCGGCGAAGTGGTCCCAGATCGAGGGGCCGCGGCCGTCGGCGTAGCCGAGGATCCCGTGCACCCACGGC
>JBJMJE010000083.1:0-4855 GCA_045806505.1 Gaiellaceae bacterium | reverse complement strand
CCGCTCACTCCCCACGCGCTCCGGCGCCGCTTCGCGCTGGGTCGACAACGTCATCCAGACGGATGCCGCTCTCAACCCGGGCAACTCGGGAGGCGCGCTCGCCGACGGCCTCGGACGCGTGGTCGGGATCAACACCGCCGTAGCGGGCGTCGGGCTCGGGCTCGCCGTCCCGATCAACGCCGCAACACGGAAAATCGTCGGCGCGCTGATGTCCGACGGTCGCTACCGCCGCGCGTGGATCGGGATCGCGGGCGGCCCGAGGCCGTTGCCGCCGAGGCTCGCGACGTCCCTCGCGCAGCGCGGCGGCGTCGAGATCGTCGAAGTCGTCGCCGACAGCCCCGCGTGGCGCGCGGGGCTGCGCGCCGAGGACCTGATCGTGGCGGTCGACGGTTCGGCCGTGGAAGGCGTCGACGACCTGATGCGCGTCATGACGGGCGACCTGATCGGCTCGTGGGTGCGCCTCGACGTGATCCGCGAAGGCGTGCGTCGCAGCGTCGACGTCATGCCGGTCGAGCTGGCGTGAAGGTCTACGCCGCTCCGTACTCGACGAACTGCGAGCGCATCGCACTGGCGGCGGGGCACAAGGACATCGAGGTCGAGTGGATCGAGATCTCGTACGAGGATCGCAGCGAGGTCGAACGCGTGAGCGGTCAGTCACTCGTGCCCGTGTTGGTCGAGGGCGAGACGGTTCTGCACGACTCGCCGGTGATCATGCGGTGGCTCGACGAGCGGTTCCCGCAGGCGCCGCTCTGGCCGGCAGACGAGGCACGGCGGGCGGAGGTGGACGTCTTCGTCGACTGGTTCAACCGCCTCTGGAAGCGGCCGCCGAACCTGATCGCCGCAGGCGGGGACGAGCAGGAGTACGGCCCGCGCATCACGGCCTCGCTCGACCTCTTCGAGGCGCTCCTCGCGGGGCGGGCCTACCTCTTCGGCGATTTCGGCGCCGCGGACGTCGTCGCCTTCCCGTTCCTGAAGTACGCGGTGCTCTGGGACGAGGGCGACGAGCAGGAGTTCCACCGGATCCTGCAGCGCTGGCTGCCGATCGACGGCCACCCGCGCGTCCAGGCGTGGATCCACCGCGTGCGCGAGCACCCGCTCGCCTGACCATTCCGGACATGTCTGGGGTCAGACCCCTGCCATGTCCCTGGCGGACGCGTGCGTCTAACTCAGCGGCCCTTGAAGTCCGGCCGGCGCTTCTCCACGAAAGCCGTCAGCCCCTCGGTCGCGTCCTCGGACGCGCGCGCGAGGTAGAACGACCGGCGCTCGAGCTCGAGCCCTGCCGTGAGCGGCACGTCGAACGCACGGTCGACGGATTCCTTCGCGAGCCGCACGGATACCGGGCTCTTCGCCGCGATCGCGCGCGCGACGCGCTTCGCCTCGCCGAGCCACGCCTCGCGTGCGACCACGCGCGCGACCAGACCCGCCCGCAGCGCCTCGTCTGCGGAGAGGAACCGCCCGGTGAGGATGACGTCCATCGCCAGCGCCTTGCCCACCGCGTGCGTGAGCCGCTGCGTCCCACCGGCGCCGGGGAGAACGCCGAGGTTGATCTCGGGCTGGCCGAACTGCGCCGTCTCCGATGCGACGACGATGTCGCACAGCATCGCCAGCTCGCACCCGCCGCCCAGGCAGTAGCCCGACACTGCAGCCACGAGCGGCGTGCGCAGCGCGCGGATCGAGTCCCAGCTGTCGATGCGGCGGTTCTCGTAGAGCTCGATCGGGGTCGCAGCCGCGAGCTCGGCAACGTCCGCGCCGGCGGCGAACACGCGCTCGCTGCCCCCGAGGACGATGCAGCGGACGGACGCATCGGCATCGAGCTCCTCGAGCGCGGAGACGAGCGCGTCCATCATTTCCCCCGACAGCGCGTTCAACGCCTCCGGCCGGTTTAGCAGCACCACGGCGACCGCACCGTCGCGCTCGACGTCGATCATGCTCATCCGTGCCGTTCGAGGAACGCGCGCACCGCGCCCTGCGCCTCCTCGCCCAGCATCGACATCGCGAGCCAGTCGCGCGCGTGCGTCGTCGTCGTGTGCCACGCAAGCTCGCGCCAGACGTTGAGCTGCGCCTTCGTGTAGCGCGTCGTCTCCGGCAGCTTCCGCAGCAGCGACGCGACCCAGCGATCGACCTGCGCGTCGAGCTCGGCGGCGGGAACCGCCGCGTTGACGAGCCCCCACTCGGCAGCGCGCGCGGCGGGAACCTCCTCGCACAGCAGGATGATCTCGCGGGCGCGACGATCACCGACCATCAGCGTCAGCCATTGCGTCGCGCCGCCCGCCGGCACGGAGCCGTGCTCGGGCCCGACGTGCCTGATGTACGCGTCGTCGACGATGACCGACAGGTCGCACGCCATCTGCAGCTCGTTGCCGCCGCCGACGCAGATGCCGTTGATGCGCGCGATCGTCGGCTTGCCGAGCTCGAGAAACAGCTCGTGCATGCGCTTGAACGCGCCGAACCACTTCCAGTACTCCTTCGAGTTGCCGAGCAGGTCCTCGCCCCAGGAGCGCAGATCGGCGCCGACGCAGAACGCGCGGCCCGCGCCCGTGACGACGAGCACGCGGATGTCGTCGTCCCACGAGACGTCCTCGCAGGCGCGGGTGATCTCGCGCAGCATCCGGAAGTCGAACGCGTTGAGAACGTCGGGCCGGTTGAGCGTGATCGTCGCGCGCGGCGGCGCCTTCTCGTAGACGATCGTCTCGAAGCCGAGCTCGTCCGGGCTCAGCGGCCGCGGCGACGAGGGCTCGGTCACGTCACGTCGGCGAAGAGAACGGTGAAGCGGCCGCCCATCTCCATGGCGTCCTTGCCCGTCGCCATGAACTCCTCGCTGCGCGCCGCGGCCTTGAACGTCTCCTCGTCCGGGAACTCCCACTCCGCGTAGTAGCCGTACTTCGGCTCGCCCATCGGCGCCCCGAACACGCGCCCGTGGCGGAACGTCGCGCCCTCGACCTTGTGGCACAGCTCGGCGTGCTGCGCATAGCGATCTGGATCCGGCGCGGCGTCATAGAGAACGATTGCTCTGACCATGGGCTGAGCGTATAGCGTCCGCAAAAAAGGAGGCGAGATGGGCAAACGCATCGTGCACGTCGAGTTGCCGGCCAAGGACACCGACCGCGCCGAGACCTTCTGGGAGGGCTTCGCAGGCTGGTCGATCGAGGACTCCGGCATGCCCGGCATCGACTACCGCATGTTCCAGGACGAGGGCTGGGGCGGTGCGGTCTACCCGCAGCAGGAGGGCGAGCAGGGGCCTGTCGTCTACTTCGACAGCGACGACATCGAGGCCGACCTGGCGAAGGTCCGCGACCTCGGCGGCAACGCCGAGCAGAAGCAGCCGATCCCGCACGTCGGCTGGTTCGCGCGCTGCCAGGACACGGAGGGAAACCCCTTCAGCCTGTTCCAGTCGGACGAGTCGGTCGCGCCGCCTTCGCAGTAGGCGCCTGCGCCGTCGCCGGCTCAGCGGTTCAAGCGTTCGAGCGCGCCCCGGCTGCGGCGGGGGCGCGCTTCGTTGTTGCGGGAGAGGCCGACCTCCGCGAGCGCTGCGTCGACGAGCGGCCCGTAGTGCTCCGACCCGAGGTCCCCGAACGGGTCGCGCGTGTACGCCACGAGCCTCCCGTACGGCAGCGAGAAGGCCGCGCGCATCGCGACGAGACGCGGATCGGCACCCGCGAGCACACGTGAGGCGGCGGTCAGCGCGCTGATCTGCTGCAGGCGGCGCGGCAGGTACCAGAGCAGGAGCGCGGCGCCCGGCAGTGCGAAGAAGAGGATGCCCATCATGTTCGCGAAGTTGTGGACGTCGTTCTCGCCGCGCTCGCCGAGGTTCTCGATCGGATCGCCCGCGAACGGGATCGAGGAGCCGACCTTGCGCACGCCTTCTCCGAGGACGGCGAGCTTGTCGATCAGGTCGTGAACCCAGAGGCCGAGCAGCGCGAAGGCGACGAGCGCGGCGATCACGAGCAGGTCGCGGACGAGCGAGCGCAGGCGCCGCGCCGGGAGGTCGGGATAGAAGCGCATGCACGCCTCCTACCCGCGAGGCCGAGTCTTAGAGCTTGAAGGGGTTGATCGGTCTCGGGCTCGTGTTGACGATGACGCTCTTCGTCTCGAGGTAGAGCTCGAGCGTCTCGAGCCCGAGCTCGCGCCCGAAGCCCGATTGCTTGTAGCCGCCGAACGGGATGCCCGGGAACGCCGTGTACGGCATGTTGATGCCGACCGTGCCCGACTTGATCCGCGCCGCGACGCGATGGCCGCGCGCGGGATCGCCCGTCCAGACCGTCGCCATCAGCCCGTACTTCACGTCGTTCGCGAGGCGGATCGCGTCCTTCTCGTCCTCGAAGGGGATCACGGTCACGACCGGCCCGAAGATCTCCTCCTGGGCGACCGACATCTCGTTGTCCACTTGTGCAAGCACCGTCGGCGGGTAGAACGCGCCCGCGCCGTCGACCGGCTCGCCGCCGGTGACGACCTCGGCGCCCTCGTCGACGCCTTGCTCGACGAAGCGGTGCACCTTGCTGCGGTGCTCCTGCGAGATCAGCGAGCCGATCTGCGTCTCCGGATCGAGCGGATCGCCGACCCGGAGCGACTGCGCCTTCTCGGAGAACTGCGCGACGAAGTCCTCGTAGATGGAGCGCTCGACGAGCACGCGGGAGCGGGCCTCGCAGCTCTGTCCCGCGGAGTAGTAGATCGCCCAGACCGAGCTCGGCACTGCGCTCGAGAGATCTGCGTCCGCGAACACGATGTTCGGGCTCTTGCCGCCGAGCTCGAGCGTGACGCGCTTGATGCCGTCTGCGGCCATACGCATGATCTGCCCGCCCGTCGCCGTGGACCCCGTGAACGCGACCTTGTCGATGCCGGGGTGCTTGACCAGATG
>JBJMJE010000082.1:0-4238 GCA_045806505.1 Gaiellaceae bacterium | reverse complement strand
CATCGAGGCGATCGAGGAGTACCGCGACGCCGGCTGCACGCACGTCATGCTCGAGCTCTGGGGCGCGAAGCGGCACGAGCAGATCCGGCTGTTCGCCGAGCAGGTGCTGCCGCAGTTCCGCTCGTGAGCGCGATCGATCCGGACGTTTCGCAGTGGGAGGCCTGGCGCCCGGAGGACGTCGCGCGGCTCCTCGCCGACGTTCGCGTCCCGTGGTACGTCGCCGCAGGTTGGGCGCTCGAGCTCTTTCTCGGCGGCGGGCACCGAGAGCACGACGATCTCGAGATCGGCGTGCCGAACAGCCGCTTCGACGAGATCGCGGAAGCTCTGGGCGGCCTGGAGATCTTCCTCATCACGGACAGGACGGAGGCGACGCCGCTGGCGGAGGCGCGCGACCGGTTCTTCGACACGCATCAGACGTGGGTGCGCGAGCCGGAAACCGGGTTCTGGCGCTTCGACGTGTTCCGCGAGCCGTCGGACGGAGACACCTGGATCTGCCGGCGGGAGCCGACGATACGCATGCCGTACGCGCGGCTGATCGCGTGGACGGACGACGGTATTCCGTACGGCCGCCCCGAGGTCATCCTCCTGATGAAGGCCAAGCATTCGCAGCTGGAGAAGAACGAGCGCGATCTCGCGGCGACGCTGCCGCTCCTCGACGGCGACGAGCGCGCGTGGCTGCGGAACGCCGTCGCGCGCGCGCATCCCGGGCACGAGTGGCTGGACGTGCTGTGATCTCGATCGACCGCGCGCGCCTCGTCGACCTCGCGCTGCGGCTCGTGTCGACGCCGTCGTTCACGGGCTCCGAGGAGGCGGCGGCGGGTCTGATGCGGGCCGAACTCGAGTCCGCGGGCCTGCAGACGCAGTGGCAGCAGGTCGAGGACGGCCGCGCGAACGTCCTCGGCACGTGGGCGGGCACGGGCGGCGGCCCGACGCTGATGCTCAACGGGCACCTCGACACGTCGTACTCCGGGCGCGAGCCTTGGCTGCAAGGGATTCCGGGGTTCCAGCCGGTGGGCTTTGAGCGCGAAGGACGTATCTACGGGCTCGGCATCTCGAACATGAAGGGCGCGGTCGCCTGCTACGTGGAGGCCGTGCGCGCACTGCAGGACGCGGGCGTGCGGCTGCGCGGCGACGTGCTCATCGCCGCAGTCGCGGGCGAGATCGAGAAGACGCAGCAGGGCGACGCGCAGGGAGCGGAGTACCGCGGGTATGCCGCGGGCTCGCGCTACCTCGTCACGCACGGCGGTGTCGCCGACATGTGCATCCTCGGCGAGCCCACGGAGAACAAGCTCGTGCTCGCGCACTTCGGGTCGCTGTGGCTGCGGCTCTCGACGCACGGGCCGTTCATCCACACGGCGTTCAGTGCGGGGCGGCGCGAGGAGAACTCGATCTTGCGGATGCGCTCTGTCCTCGACGCCGTGCTCGAGTGGCTGCCGCGGTGGGAGGAAGAGATGTCGTACGGCGACGTCCCCGGCGCCGCGAACGTCGGCGCGATCGACGGCGGCTTCGGCTGGCGCGTCTCGCGCACGCCGCACCGCACCGATCTCTTCGTCGATCTGCGCGTCCCGCCGGACGTACCGATGGCGGATGCACGGCGAAAGGCGCTCGAGTTCGCGCGCTCGCTCGACGGAGTGGACGGCGAGGTGTACGTGACGGCGCCGGGCGCGGAGATCGCCGCGGAGCATCCGCTCGTCGGCGCTCTCGACGATGCGCACGAGGAGGTATTCGGCTCGCGCGCCGAGAGCGACGTCACACGCTGGTTCTCCGACGCATCGGTGCTGACGCGTTACGGGATCCCGACCGTCAACTACGGCACGTCGTCCGGGCTGCCGGATGCCGAGTTGGGTGAGAATCTCGCCATCGACGGGCTCGTGAAGACGGCGGAGGTGTACGCGCGCGCTGCGATGCGCGTGTGCGAGGTCGCGTGAGCCAAGACGTCTACACGCTTCCGCCCGATCTGCCGGCGCCGGTCGACGACGGCGCGGCGGATCATCTGCTCGGAACGATGCTGCCGCAGCTCACGCTCGAGTCGTCGCAGGGCCCGGTGTCGATGCGCGAGCTGAGCCGCGAGCGGCTCGTGCTCTACGTCTACCCGCGCGCCGGCCGGCCGGGACGCCCGTCACTGCCGGGCTGGGACGACATCCCCGGCGCGCGCGGGTGCACGCCGCAGTCGTGCGCCTTTCGCGACCACGCGGCGGACCTGGCGGAGCTCGGCGCGTCGGTTGCAGGTTTGTCGGCGCAGACGCTCGACGACCAGGTCGAGTTCGCGGAGCGGAACCACATCCCGTATCCGGTGATCGCGGATCCGGAGCTGCGGCTCGGTCACGCGTTGCGGCTGCCGACGTTCGACGTCGAAGGCGTGACGCTGTACAAGCGGATCACGTTCGTCGCCGAAGCCTGCGCGATCGCGAAGGTCTTCTACCCGGTGTTCCCGCCGGACAGGAACGCCGAAGAGGTCATCACGTGGCTGCGAGGTCGTGGATGAGGCTCGTCACCTTCGGCGACGGCAAGGTCGGACGCGTCGACGGCGAGGCCGTCATCGAGCTGGACGTCCCGTCGATGCGCGACTTCTTCGAGCGCGGCGGCGCCGACGACGCAGGGCACGAGCACGCGCTCGCGAACGTGAAGTTGCGCGCGCCGATCGTCCCGAAGAAGTTCTTCCACACCGCCGGCAACTTCCGCGAGCACGAGGACGAGTCGAAGGTCGTCGACTGGTCGCACGAGATCGCGCCGTGGATCGTCTTCTTCCAGAACGTCGACGCGATCGTCGGACCCGACGACGCGGTCGTCTATCCGGAGCACCTGACCGAGGAGCTCGACTACGAGCTCGAGCTCGCGGTCGTCGTGAAGAAGGGCGGCAAGTGGTTCTCGCCGGACGAGGCGGCCGACTACATCGGCGGCTACGTGATCTTCAACGACATCACCGCACGCGACATCCAGCGGCGCGAGATGCGGTCGGGCGTCTTCTCGTTCTGCAAGGCAATCGACACGTTCTGCCCGCTCGGCCCGTGGATCGTGACGCCGGACGAGGTGCCCGATCCGCACGACCTCCGCATGGAGTTGCGCGTCAACGGTGAGCCGCGGCAGACGTCGCACAGCGGCAACATGAGCGTGACGATCCCGGAGATCCTGTCGCACTACTCGGCGCTTGGCTACAGCGCCGGCGACGTGGTCTCGACCGGAACGGTCAGCGGCGTCGCCGGCTTCAGCGAGGACGCCGCGTCGCTCTACCTCAGGCCCGGCGACGTGATCGAGGCGGAGATCGAGCGGATCGGCGTGCTCCGCAACCCTGTCGTGGCGTGGCAGGACGCGCACGGGACGCCGGCGCCGCCGCGCGTGCGCTGGTAGCGCCGATTTGTCTCTTGCCCGCCGGGATGCTAGGAACCCGGCGACGGGAATTTCGACCGGAGGGGGCATCTTGAGCACCACCACGCTCGACTCTGCGGCGCTGAGCCGCTTCGAAGGTGACGTCCTGACGCAGGGCGATCCCGGCTATGACGACGCCAGAAAGCTCTTCAACGCGATGATCGACCGCAAGCCGCGCGTGATCATCCGCGCCGCCGGCACGCACGACGTCATCGCCGCGGTGGCGCTCGCGCGCGAGACAGAGCTGCCGTTCGCAATCAAGGGCGGCGGTCACGGCGTTAACGGCCACGCCGCCTGCGACGACGGAATCATGCTCGACCTCTCGCCGATGAAGAAGATCGCCGTGGATCCGGCTGCGAAGACCGTGATCGCCGAGGCCGGAGTGAACTGGGGAGAGTTCGATGCCGCGACGACCGCGCACGGCCTCGCGACCACCGGCGGCCGCGTGACGACGACCGGCATCGCGGGACTGACGCTCGGCACCGGCAGCGGTTGGCTGGAGCGGCTGTACGGCTACACGGCCGACAACCTCCTCTCGGCCGACGTCGTCACCGCCGACGGCAGGCTCGTGCACGCGAGCGAGGACGAGAACGCCGATCTCTTCTGGGGCCTCTGCGGCGGCGGCGGCAACTTCGGCGTCGTCGTCAATTTCGAGTACAAGCTGCACGAGGTGCCGCCGCTTCTTTTGGGCGGGATGCTCCTGTGGCCGTTCGACCGCGCGGGCGACGTGATTCGGCGCTACCGCGAGTTCATGGAGGACGCGCCCGACGAGGTGAGTGGCGCCGCCGCGCTGCTGACGGCGCCGCCGGCTCCGTTCGTTCCTGCCGAGCTACAGGGACAGCACGTGGTCGGCGTGGTCGCGGTCGCCGTCG
>JBJMJE010000081.1:0-8486 GCA_045806505.1 Gaiellaceae bacterium | reverse complement strand
CGAACGCCCACGCGCGCACGTACTCTGTGACGTAGAAGCCGGCATCGACGTCGGCCAGGTAGTCGGACTCGCTCGGCTCGATCTTCAGCGCGTCGCCCAGGATCTCGACGTAGCGCTTACGCATCGTCGTCGGGTCGGCGGCCTGGTGGAGCTCCAGCTCGTACAGCAGCTTCGCGCAGTACCGGCGGACGAGATAGAGCAGCCCGGTCGCGCTCTCGGCGACGAACTCGCCCGGGCGCGGGACGTCGAGCCGGCGGTTGAGCCACGCGGCGTCCTGGACGAGGTGCTCCATCAGCATCGCCCAGCCCTCGGTGACGGCGCTGTCGCCGAGGCGGCGCTCCTCGACCTTGAGCTCCGCGCGCGTGTTCGCGAAATGCTCCGCGTGGCCCGCCTCGTGAAAGAGCGCCCGCCAGTCGTCGGGGCCGCCGATCGGCTGGATGACGAGCATGACCTTCCCGGGGACCTCGATCGGCGAGCAGAACGCACGAGGCGACTTGTGCGGACGCTCCTCGACGTCGAGATGGATGTTCTCCTGGGCGCGCAGGTCGATTCCGAGCTCCGACAGCGTCGCCTCGAGCGCCGGGAGCATCCTGTCGGCGGGGAACGAGGAGTCCCAGCTCGTCGCGCGGAAGACGCGCGCCACGTCCCAGCGCTGCGCCTCCGCGAGGCCGACGCCGACGTTCGCGCGCAGGATGCGGTCGGCGGCGTCCTCGTACAGCGCGTCGGTGGAGTCGAGGAACGCGCGGCACTGCGCGGCGAGGTCGTCCAGGCGGTAGTTGAACTTGTCGTAGAGCTCGCGGTAGCTCGACGCGCCGAGCGCCCGCGTCGCCTCGTGCGTCTCCTGGTGCGCTTCCAGCAGGACCGGGTTGAGGTGCTCCTCCGTCAGCTCGTTGCGCACGCGCTCGATGCGCTCTCGCCGGTCGCGGTCGGCGCTGTTTGCGATCGTCGGCCTGAGCATCCGGAACGGGATCTCCTCGCCGTCGATCGGCGCCTTGAGGGTCGCCTCGAGCTCGGCCGAGCGCTCCTCCTGGCGGCGCGTCAATGCGCCGAGGTAGCCCTCGCAGGCAAAGCGCCACAGCTCCACGGAGCCGAAGCTGCCGTCGGCGGCCTCCTGCATCCGCTGCGCGCGCTCGAGCGAGGTGACGTCCTCGTACTCGCCGTAGATCGACTCGAGGTCGAAGTTCTCCTTCAGGCCGGCGAAGTGGTCGTAGTACTCCTGGTCGAGGTCGGCGATGAAGCGGTCGATCCGCTCCCTGTACGCGTCGAGCTCACGTGAGTCCACTCCCGCCATCGCGCCTAGGATAAGGGGCGATGCAGCAGATCCGCGTCCGCACAGAGCGCCGGACCCAGCTCATCGACATAACCTCCGATGTCCAGGCTGCGCTCGACGGCGCCGACGGATCGAGCGCCGCGCTCGTGTTCGTTCCGCACACGACGGCCGGCGTCACGATCAACGAGCATGCCGATCCGGCCGTCGCGCGCGACTTCGAGGCCGCGCGCGGGCGCATGGTGGGTGACGACTGGGGCTGGCAGCACATCGAGGAGGGCGAGGAGAACGCGCCCTCGCACATCCGGGCATCGCTGATGGGGCCGCAGGTGCTCGTCCCGCTGAAGGGCGGACGCCTCGCTCTCGGGACGTGGCAGGGGATCTTCTTCTGCGAGCTCGACGGCCCGCGCGAGCGCAGCGTCTACGTGACGCCGCTGGCCTGACGGCCTCGACCGCCGATAGCCTTAGCGCCGATGCATGGGGTGAGACGGGTCGTGGGCGTCGTGCTTTGCGCTGCCGTGGTGGCGTCCGCCGGCGCTGCTTCGAGCGGCGAGAAGCGGCCGACGGCGCCGAATCCGGACATCCACAAGATCAAGCACGTCGTCGTGATCATGCAGGAGAACCGGTCGTTCGACTCCTACTTCGGGACGTATCCCGGCGCCGAGGGGATCCCCCGCGGCGTGTGCGTGCCCGACCCGCGCGGCGGCTGCGTCAAACCGTTCCACAACACGCGCGACCGGAACACGGGGGGACCGCACGCGCTGAAGAACGCGAAGCGCGACATCGACGGCGGCCTGATGGACGGCTTCGTCCGCGAGGCCGTCGCCGCGACGCGCGGCTGCACTGATCCGAACGACCCGGTCTGCGTCGCCGGCGGCGGGGGCCGAGAGGTCATGGGCTACCACGACGCACGCGAGATCCCGAACTACTGGGCCTACGCGCGCAACTTCGTCCTGCAGGACCACATGTTCGAGCCGAACGCGTCGTGGAGCCTGCCCGCGCATCTGCTGATGGTCAGCGCGTGGTCGGCCAAGTGCAAGGTGAAGGGCGACCCGATGAGCTGCGTCGACGCGCCGGATCTTCCCGACCGGCCGCCGGACTTCAAGGGCAACCGCAAGCACACGCTCCCCGACTACGCGTGGACGGACCTGACGCACCTCCTGCACGAGGCGCACGTGAGCTGGCGCTACTACGTCATGAAGGGCACCGAGCCGGACTGCCGTGACGACGCCGCGCTGACGTGCAAGGCGATCCCGCAGGACGCGAAGACGCCTGGCATCTGGAACCCGCTGCCGTACTTCGACACGGTTCGCGAGAACTGGCAGCTCGACAACATCACGTCTCTACGCAACTTCTTCACGGCCGCGAAGGCGGGGAGGTTGCCGGCGGTGTCGTGGATCACTCCCGCCCAGAAGGTCAGTGACCACCCGCCGGGGCTCGTATCGGCGGGGCAGGCGTACGTGACGACGCTGATCAACGCGATCATGCGCAGCCCGAACTGGAGCTCGACCGCGGTCTTTCTCGCCTGGGACGACTGGGGCGGTTTCTACGATCACGTCGTGCCGCCGTTCGTCGACGAGAGCAGTTACGGCATTCGCGTGCCGGCGCTCGTGATCAGCCCGTACGCGAAGCGCGGGTACATCGACCGCCAGACGCTCAGCTTCGACGCGTACCTCAAGTTCATCGAGGACCTCTTCCTCGGCGGCCAGCGCCTCGACCCGCGCACGGACGGTCGCCCCGATCCGCGTCCATACGTGCGCGAGAACGTGCCGATCCTCGGCGACCTCGCGCAGGACTTCGACTTCGACCAGAAACCGCGGCCGCCGTTGATTCTCGACCCGTACCCGACTGCGCTGCGCAAGAAGTAGCGCTAGCTCAGCCCGATCCTGCGGTGCAGTCTGCGCAGCGGGCCGGGCGCCCACCAGTTCCAGTCGCCGAGCAGCCGCATCAGCGACGGCACGAGCAGCGCGCGCACGAGCGTCGCGTCGACGAGCACCGCGAAGCCGATTCCGATGCCGAGCTGCTTGACGAAGACGATTCGGGACGTCGCGAACGTCCACACGGCGGCGCAGAACAGAAGCGCCGCGGCAGTGATGATCCGCCCGGTGCGCTGCAGGCCGCGGGCGACCGCCTCCTCGTTCGACTCGCCCGCGTCGTGGAACTCCTTGATGCGCGCGAGCAGGAAGACGCCGTAGTCGGTCGAGAGCGCAAACGCGACGGCAAAGAGGAGGATCGGCTGCGTGAAATCGATCCCCGTCGCCTCGGGATAGCGCAGCAGCCCGCGCAGGCGGCCGTCCTGGAACACGGAGACGAGGAAGCCGAATGCGGCGCTCACCGTGAGCGCGTTCATCACGAGCGCCTTCAGCGGCAGGATCAGCGATCCCGTCATCAGGAACAGGACGATCAGCGTCGTGACGATCACGAGCGCAATGGCGGCGGGGAGGTGGTCCGCGAGACTCGACTTCTCGTCGGCGAAGGCGGCTGAGCCGCCGCCGACGAGCACGTCGAGCGGCGTCGGCAGCGCGCGGATCTCGCGTACGAGCCGTTGCGAGTCGCTCGACAGGTAGTCGTGGCCCGCGTTCACGTTCAGCAGCCACACGCCCGGGGCGAGCTTTCGCGACGGTAGTGTCGGAGGGCTGCCGCTCAGCGCAGAGACGCGCGTCGAGAATCGCGTCGCGTCGGCGCGGCGGCCGCGCAGCACCGCGTAGAACGGCACCGTCGGACGCGTGAAGTCCCGGTTCAGCTGCTCGTAGACCTGGCGCGCGCTCGCGCTCTCCGGCAGCACGCGTGCGTCTGCGGCCGTGAACGTCACGCGCAGGAACGGCACCCCGAGCAGGAGCAGGAGCGAAACGCTCGCCACGGCCACGACGGGCGCGCGACGCATCACGAATCGCGCGAGCGAGTACCAGGTCTCGCCCTCGTCCGGCCGCTGCCACCGCCGCGGCGCGAGGGCGTTGACGCGCGGGCCGAGCAGCGCGAGCACGGCCGGCAGCACGATCAGCGCGACGGCGCCGCCGACGAGCGACACGAGCACGCCGCCGACGCCCATCGAGAGCAGGAACCGCTGCGGAAACACGAGGAGCGACGCCATCGCCGCTGCGACGGTGAGCGAGCTGAAGACGACGGTTCGACCGGCGCTCGCGATCGTCCGCGCGACGGCTCCTTCGCGGGACGCAGCGAGCTCCTCGCGGAAGCGCGACACCACGAGCAGGCTCCAGTCGATCGACAGGCCCAGCCCCATCCCGGTGACGAGGTTGAGCGCGAACACCGAGAGCGACGTCACACCGCTCGCCAGCCGCAGCCCGAGGAACGAGAGGAGGATCGTCAGCGCGCCAACGAGCGGCGGCAGCAGCGCCGCGACGAGGCCGCGGAAGACCCAGAACGAGAGGAGGATCAGCAGCGGGAACGCGATCGTCTCCGCGCGGACCAGATCGTCCTCGACGGTCTGCCCGACCTGCTCGTAGCCGATCACTCCGCCGCCGAGCGTGACCGACGGGTCGTGCGCGAAGCGTTCCTCGATTCGCTTCGCCGCCCGGTCGCGCACGCGGTCGTCGAGCGGCTTGAACAACGCGAGGACGAACGTGGCGCGTCCGTCGCGCGAGACCATCGTGCGGTCGCCCGTCGAATACAGCGAAAGCACGCGCGCGGTCGCCGGCTCTGCGCGCAGCCGCGCGACCGTCCGCTCGACGTTCCCGCGCGTGAACGGCCGCACGATCGCCGTCAGCGTGAGGTCGGGGTCGTATCCCGCCGCGCGTTCGACGGCCTTGCGCGCCTCGACGCTCTCCGTCGCCGGATCGTCGAAGCCGAACGGCCCGAGGTGCTTCGCAACGCCGGCGCCGAAGACGAGCGCCACGACGGCGAGCGCGGCGGCGCCGATGACGACGAGGCCGGGCCGTCTGGTGACCGCCGATGCAATTGACGAGAGCACGAGCGAAGTCTTAGCCGCTTCTTAGCGCCGACTCATCTGACGTTCACGCAGCGGGCGGAAGGTGAGGCCCGTCAACGATGAAGGGAGTGAGCAAGATGCAGATCACGATCACCAGGCGCATGGCGGTCACCGCCGTCGCCGTGCTCGCGCTCGTCGGCGCTGGAGGTGCGGTTGCCGCCTCCGGCCACAGCGCCGGCACCGCCGCGAAGAGCGGCGCCTGCCCCGGCCGGCCCGGTCCCGGCGCACGCGCCGACTTCGCCACCGTCGTCGCGAGCTACCTCGGGATCACGAAAGCGGAGCTGAAGACGGCACGCGACAACGGCACGTCGCTCGCGCAACTTGCGACGCAGAACGGCAAGACGGTGGCCGGCCTGAAGGCCGCGATCTACGCGGATGCGAAGGCGCACCTCGAGAAGGACGTCACCGCCGGCAGGCTGACGGCCGCGCAGGAGGCGTCGATGCTCGCGAACCTGCAGTCGCACCTCGACGACATGGTCAACGCGACCGGCCCGCCCCCTCACGGGCCTCCGCCCGCCGCGTAGCGCGGCGCTCGGGATGGGAGCGGTTACGCTGAGCTCGTGGCCGCTCCCGTCCGGCGTGACGACGAAATCGAGCTCGACGTCGAGTCCCTTGCGTACGGCGGGAACGGCGTCGCGAGGCTGAACGGCTACGTCGTCTTCGTCCGCCGCGGCCTTCCCGGCGACCGCGTGCGGGCGCGCGTGACGAAGGTGAAGCGGAACCATGCGGAGGCGCTCGCGGTCGACGTCCTGTCGTCTGGGCCGCAGCGCGTAGAGGCGCCGTGCGCGCACTACCCGGCCTGCGGCGGCTGCCGCTTCCAGGACCTCGCGTACGAGGCGCAGCTCGAGCAGAAGCAGCGCCAGGTCGAGGACTCGCTGCGCCGCCTCGGCGGGATCGACGAGCCGCCGCTCGAGGACATCGTCCCTGCGGAGTCGATCTTCCACTACCGGAACAAGCTCGAGTACTCGTTCACGCAGACGCCGGCGGGCGCCGCGCTCGGCTTCCACAAGGCGGGCCGCTGGGACGAGGTGCTCGAGATCGAGCGCTGCTGGCTCACGTCGGACCTCGGCAACGGGATCCGCAACCGCGTGCGCGACTGGGCGCGCGAGGAACGGCTGGAGGCGTATTCGCAGGCGGACGGCACCGGCTACCTCCGCCACCTCGTCGTGCGCGAGGGCGTCAACACCCGGCAGGCGCTCGTGATGCTCGTCACCGCGCCCGGCGAGCGCTTCGAGCGCGACCGCCTCGTCGAGGTGTTGCGCGGTTTTCCCGAGGTGCGCGCGATCCTCTGGGCCGTCAACGAGACGCCCGCGGAGGTGACCAACGTTCCGTCGACGTTGCTCTGGGGTGAGGACGCGATCGAAGAGGAGCTGCTCGGCCTTAGATTTCGCGTGCGAGCGAACGCGTTCCTGCAGACGAACACGAAGATGGCGGAACGGCTGTACGCGCTCGCGATCGAGGCGGCAGGGCTGACCGGCGGCGAAACGGTCTACGACCTCTACTGCGGCATCGGCACGATCGGACTCTCGATGGCGTCGCACGCGTTGACGGTGTGGGGCGTCGAGGTCGAGGAGGAGTCGGTCGCGTGCGCGCTCGAGAACGCAGACCTCAACGGGATCACGAATGCGGCCTTCTTCGCCGGCAACGTCGGGCAGGTGCTCGAAGAGCTCCGAAACCGCGCCGGCGAGCCCGACGTCGTCGTCGTCGACCCGCCGCGCGCCGGCCTCGCGGGCAAGGCGCTGAAGCGCGTCGGCGAAGCGGCGGCGCCGCGGCTCGTCTACGTGTCGTGCAACCCGACGACGCTCGCGGGCGACTCGAAGCGGCTGCGCGACGAGTACGGCTACGAGCTCGTCCGCGCGCGGCCGGTCGACATGTTTCCGCACACGCCGCACGTCGAGACTGTCGCGCTGCTGGAGAAACGCGCCTGAGCGACTTCTTCGAACCGCCGCCTCCGCCGCCCCCGCCGCCGCGTGTCCGGCAACCCGTCTGGTCAGGGCCGCCGGACAACGAGCTCGGCGTCGCGGTGCCGCTGCGGCTCGCGATCGCGCGAACCGATCGGGTCGCCGTCGCCGTCGTCGGTATGGTCGCGTTCAGCATCGGCTTCACGTTCTGCCTCGCGGTCAGGCGGCGTGTTGTCGGCGGACAGGACGACTACCCGCGTCACTTCCACGACCCGTCGACCGCGAAGCCGGACGCACTCCGGTTCGGCATCCAGTTCGCCGACGGGCGCAAGGCGACCTCGCTTGGGCGATCGCCGTCCAGCATGCCCTTCGACGAGTCGCAGGGTCCTGTGTTGGCGCCGCGCGGAGGCAGCGGCGGTCCGCTCACGTACGACGTCAACATGTGGGTCTGGCCTCTGCCGCCGCCGGGCCCGCTCGCATTCGTCTGTGAATGGACGGCGGAGGGAATCGCGCTAACGCGGCACGAGACCGACGCCGCGTCGATCCTGAACGCGGCAGCCGACTCGAGGGAGCTGTGGCCGGCGGACGGGGACGACGGCGGCGGCGCCTCGACCACGGTCACGTTCGGTCGCGGATGAGCGACTTCTTCGGCCCGCCGCCTCCGCCGCCGCCGGAGCCACCGGACCACCGGTCGCCCGAGTGGAGCGGACCGCCCGAGAACGAGCTGGCCGTGGTCGTGCCGGTGCAGATCGAGCTCATTCGTTCGGACCGGCTGTCGCTCGCGATTCGCGCACTGATCGTGTACAGCACGGGATCGATGCTCATGCTCGCGCTGAGGCGGAGAAAGAGGCCGCCGCTACGGGCGTTCGGCTCTCCGCCGTTCCATGCGTCGCAACCCGATTCACTGCGGTTCGGCGTCCGGTTCGCGGACGGCAGCAAGGCAACCGCCGGAAGGCCCATGCGGCCGGGCGACACGATCTCTCCGCCGGCGCTGATCCTCCGCGGCACCCGCAACGGCGGTCGTAGCTCCGAGACCGAGATGTGGATGTGGCCGCTGCCACCGCCGGGCCTGCTCGAGTTCGTCTGCGAGTGGCGCGCCGAAGGCATCGAGTTGACTCGCCGCGAGCTCGATGCACAGCTCATCCTCGATGCCGCAGCGCAGGTCGAGGAGCTCTGGCCCGACGAGCGCCCGGTGACGCCCGCCTGGACGGGGCTGGGCTGATGCCGTCCTTCCTCTGCCGGACCTGCGGCACGCAGTTTCCCGAGTCGAACGAGCCGCCGGCAGCGTGCCCGATCTGCACCGACGAGCGGCAGTACGTCCCCGCGGAGGGACAGGGGTGGGTGACGTACCAGGAGGTCTGCGACAGCCATC
>JBJMJE010000080.1:0-4584 GCA_045806505.1 Gaiellaceae bacterium | reverse complement strand
CGTCGGCGATTCGGCGAACAACATCGTTGGCGACGAAACGATCCTGCAGGCGCTCGAGACGGCACTCAAGGATGCCGGGCACCCGCTGACGACCGGCAAGTACTCGACCAATGACACGCTCGCGCCGCAGTACACGAACTTCTCCGGCACGAAGAACCTGAAGAAGGGCGACACGGTGCTCGTCGGGACGACCGTCTACGTCTTCGTCCACGACGACGCCGACAACGCCGTCCTCGGGAATGAGACCTACACGGACACGAGCCGCTGGAAGCCCGGCCTCTTGGTCAACATCCACAAGGGCGACACCGTCCGCGTCGCGAGCACCGGCCTCTCGTACTCGTGGACGGGCTCCGCCTCGTTCATCGACCTGGCGCCTGCGACGCAGGACTACGCGAACAGCTCGAATTGGGCGTACATGGCGCCGACGCTTCGCGTGATCAAGCCCAACGAGGTGTGGCAGCTCGTGTCGGGCAACGACGTCTTCCTGATCACGAAGAACGGGACGAAGTTCGAGGTCTCGAAGCCGACGATCGACGCGGTGGCGGTCGCCGCGGCGCTCGCCCTGTCGATCGCCGGCGAGGTCAGCGTGGGGATCGCCGGCGCCGGCGCGTACGCGGCGAACGACATCTCCGGCAAGACGAACGCCTACGCCGACGGAAGCGTGCTGAGCAGCAAACACGACGTCACGCTCACCGCGAGCAGCGCCGCGTCGATCGTCGCCACGGTCGTCGGGGCATCGGCGGCCCTGGGCGTCGGCCTCACCACCGCCGGCATCGGCGCCTCGATCGGCATCGCGATCTCGGAGAACCACATCGGGACGTACAGCGGCACGACACGCGTGCCGCTCGAGATCCGCGCGTACCTCTTGAACTCGGCCGTCGAAGCGACGGGCGACCTCTCGCTGAGCGCGTCCGGCTCGCAGACGATCAGCGCCGTCGTTGTCGCGGCCTCCGTCGCCGCCGCCGCGGGCCTTTACGCCGGCGTCGCCGTCAGCGGCGCGGGCTCGATCACGACGAATGTCGTCGTCGCGGACGTCCAGGCGACGATCACGGGCAAATACCCGCTGACGTCGACGATCAGGGGCATCAAGGCCGCATCGGTGACGCTGAGCGCGACCGACACGTCGCGGATCAAGGTCGACGCCGTCGGCGCCTCGCTCGCCGCCGCACTCGGCATCGTCGGCGTCGCCGTGTCGGTCGCCGTCACGCTCGCTCACAACACGATCGACAACGACATCGCCGCCTCGATCAGCGGCGTGTCGGACACAGTCACTGCGGACAAGGTCGCGGCTGACACCGGCGACGTCTCGCTCACCGCGACGAGCAACGAGACGATCCAGGCGCTCGCGGTTGCCGCCTCGCTCGCGGCGTCGGGCGGCGCCGTTGCGGCTTCGCTGAGCGGGGCCGGTGCCGCGGCCTCGAACGTGATCCTGACCAAGACGAACGCCTTCATCGAGAAGAGCGACGTCAAGACGACCGGAACGACCGTGACGCTCGCCAATCCCACTCCGGGCGACGTCACGCTGCTCGCACAGAACGCCTCGACCGTCCGCGCAGTCATCGTGGGCGTCTCCGTCGCATTCGCTGTCGGCGCGGTCGCCGTGGGCGTTTCGATCGGCGTTTCGATCGCGGACAACCTGATCGGCTGGAAGGACTCGGAAACAGAGCAGGCGGCCGAGGTGCAGGCGTACATCGCCGGTTCGTCCGTCGACGCCACCGGCAACCTGAGCCTCACCGCGAACGCGAACGAGACGATCGACGCACTCGTGCTCGCGATCTCCGTCGCGGTTGCCGGCGGCGGGATCGCCGGCGGCTTCACGGGCGCCGGTTCCGCCGCGGACAACCGGATCACCACGCACGTCAAGGCGTTCGTCGCGGGCGTTCCGGCCTCGGCGAAGACCGTCCACGCAGCATCGGTCGCAATCGCGGCGACCGACACGTCGCGGATCACCGCGAACGTCGCGGCGGCCTCGGTCGGACTCGCGGCGGGGCTCGCCGGCGTGACGATCTCGATCGCCGTCTCGATCGCGACCAACTACATCGCGAACCGGGTCGAGGCGTACGTCAAGGACGTCGCCGACCTGACGACGACCTCTGGCTCGGTGACGCTGAGCGCTTCCACCGGCGGGGCGCCGCTCGTCTCCGTCACGGATGCGACGTTCGCGGCGAAGCTGAACGACGCGGTCGTGAGCGACGGCAAGGTCGACTCCACGAAGGTCACCGCACTCAAGACCGCGTTGCCCACCCTGCACCTGTCCGACATCGTCGTGGTGACCTCGCTCGTCGGCGGCACCGAGTGGGTGCTGCGCGACGTCGGCAACGCCCGCGGCTACATCGTCCGCAAGACCGCCGCGGGCTTCGACGTCTTCGCCGTCACGATCGACGCCGTGTCCGTTGCCGCATCGATCGGCATCGCCGCGACCGAGTTCGCGGGCGTCGCCGCGAGCGGCGCTGGAGCGGTCGCGAACAACACGATCCTGACCCGCACGAACGCGTACATCCAGACGAGCGACGTCACGACGACGGGCACGAAGTCGGCGACCAATACCACCGCCGGCGACGTGACGCTGACAGCGACTTCGACGGCCGGCATCACCGCAACGATCGTCGCCGCTTCGATCGCCGTCGGCGTCGGCAGCCTCGGCGGGGTCGCGCTGTCGATCGGCGTCGCGATCGCGAACAACTGGATCGGCTCCGCCCCCCTCAGCGGGAGCTCTGCCAACCACAAGGTGAGCGACGGCACCGCGACCGTGAGCCAGGGCCAGACCGTCTTCGTCGATGCAGGCACGCTCACCGGGCGCACCTTCGAGTACATCGGTGCCGCAACGCTGGTCGGCGCCAATCTCGGTGCGCAGAACTTCACCGACACGACGAAGTGGCGCGAGGTGCGGAACCAGCAGCCGGCGGAGGTGCAGGCGTACATCGCAGATTCGAGCGTCGACGCGAGCGGCGATCTCTTCCTGCACGCGATCTCGCACCAGACAATCGCGTCGATCGTCGTCGCGGGCTCGGCCGCGGTAGCCGTGGGCGGAGGCCTCGGGCTCGGCGGAGCCGGAGCCGGCGCGAGCTCGGTGAACTCGATCGGCACGACGGTCGCAGCGTTCATCGACGGCGACGGCACCACGGGGATCGAGGCCAAGACGATCACCCTCACGGCCGAGGACACGTCGACCATCAGGGCAGACGTCGGAGCGGTGGCGGTCAGCTTCGCCTTCGGGACCGTTTCGGTGGCGGTGTCGATCGCGGTCGCCCTCGCGCAGAACACGATCTCGAACCACGTCGAGGCGTTCATTCGCGACGCCGACGACGGAGTCACCGCAGACACCGGCGCGGTCGCGCTCTCGGCGACCGAGTCCGCCACGATCGTCGCCCTCTCGGTCGCGGCGGCCGTCGCGGCCTCCGGCAGCCCGTTCGTCGCCGTGGGCGTGAGCGGCGCCGGCGCCGACGCGAAGAACGTGATCCTCACCGCCGTCAAGGCGTTCGCCGAAGACAGCTCGCTGACGACCAAGGGAACCGCCGCCGGCGTGAGCCTCACGGCATCCGACACGTCGGCGATCACGGCGACGATCGTCGCCGTCTCGGCCGCCGTCGCGATCGGGCTCGTCGGCGCGGCGGCGTTCTCAGTCGGCGCGGCGATCGCGCACAACCTGATCGGGTGGGACTACGAGTACACGACCGCGGACGGGACGAAGTCGATCGCGCTGGGCGACAAGGTGCGTCTCGCCGACGACTACACACACGGTGGAAATCCGAGCGCCGTTTACCGCTACATCGGCTCGCCGGCCAGGATCGATCTCGGGATCGAGAATTACGGCAACACCATGACGTGGGTGGAGGACGGCCCGAACCAGGTGAAGGCGTACCTCTCCGACACGAGCGTCGACGCAACGGGCGCCCTCGAGCTCTCGGCGACCGCGATGCAGACGATCACCGCTGTCGTCGCCGCCGGTTCGATGGCGATCGCGGGCGGCACGGGCGGCTTCGCCGGCTCCGGGGCAGGCGCCCAGACCGTGAACAAGATCGCGACGGTCGTCCAGGCCTATATCGACGGCGACGGCGCCGACGGGATCAAGGCCGCCTCCGTCTCGGTCAAGGCGCACGAGACCGCGACGATCACCGCGACCACCGCCGGAGTCTCCCTCGCGCTCAGCTTCGCAATCGGCGCCGCCGTCTCCATCGCGGTCGCGCTCGCGGAGAACGACATCGGCACCCACACCGACGCGTACATCACGAACACCGACAAGGGCGTCACGACCACCTCGGGCGGTGTGACGATCGAGGCGATCTCGCAGTCGCAGGCGCTGTTCGACATCACGAGCCCGCCGACCGGCACCCAGGACGCGCTGAACAGCGGCGTGTTCAGTACCGACCTGAAGAACGCGTTCAGCTCGAACGGGATCAGCTTCGGCTCCACCGACGTGCTGAAGGTCGTGACACTCAGCGCCGGCGCCGCCTGGGAGCTGCTCTCGACGCTGACCGGGCGCGCGTTCATCCTCCGCTGGGACGCCGGCACGGTCCACGTCTCCGCTGCGTCGATCAGCGCGTACACGATCAGCGTCTCCGCCGCCGGCGGCGTCGGCGGGTT
>JBJMJE010000079.1:0-7966 GCA_045806505.1 Gaiellaceae bacterium | reverse complement strand
TGGAAGACGATCGAGGCGCAGGCGAAGACGGCCAAGGCGCCGACGCTCGTCTACCAGGAGGCCGAGCTGCCGCTGCGCGTCACGCGCGACCTCTTCACCGAGAACTTCACGCGCGCACTCGTCGACGACGAGAAGACGTTCAAGCGCGTTACCGGCTACCTCAAGAAGACGTCGCCGCACATGGTCGAGCGCGTCACGCGCTACAAGGAGAAGGATCCGCTGTTCGAGCGCTACGGCGTCGACGCCGAGATCCGCTCGACGCTGAGCCGGCGCGTCGACCTGCCGTCGGGCGGCTACCTCATCTTCGACTACGCGGAGGCCTTCACGGTCATCGACGTGAACACGGGCCGCTTCGTCGGCTCTCGTTCGAAGACGTCGGCGTCGCGGCTCGAGGACACGATCACGAAGAACAACCTCGAGGCGGTGAAGGAGGTCGTCAGGCAGCTGCGCCTGCGCGACATCGGCGGGATCATCGTCATCGACTTCATCGACATGGCGAACCCGAAGAACCGCCAGGCCGTCGAGGATGCGCTGCGCAACGAGCTGGAGCGCGACCGCACGAAGACGTACGTGGTCGAGATCTCGCCGCTCGGCCTCGTCGAGATGACGCGGCAGAACGTGACCGAAGGCCCGCGCGAGATCCTCACGCGCAAGTGCCCGACGTGCGGCGGCGACGGCGTCGTGATCTCCGAGCAGAGCGCGGCGATCGATCTCGAGCGCAGGTTGCGCGCGCTCGCGCACGGGTCGCGCGTGCAGGCGTTCCGCATCGAGGTCAACGCAAGCGTCGCTGCGCGGCTGATCGGGCCGGGCGCGGTGCGACTCCAGGAGATCGAGGCCGCCTCGCGGAGGCGCTTCTTCCTCGTGCCGAAGGAGGACGTGCACTTCGATCACTTCCTCGTCGCGCAGCAGGGCAAGCTCGAGGCCCTCGCGCCCCAGGCGCCCTTCGAGGAAGGCGCGACGATCGACCTACAGCCGGTCCAGGTCGGTCTCCACGATTCGAAGTCGGCCGTGGCGAAGCGCGACGGCTACGACATCGTCGTCGCCAACGGCGCGGGCTTCGTCGGCAAGAAGGTGAAGGCGCAGATCACGCGCGTGCTCCCGGGGACGGCGTACGCGACGATCGTCAAGAAGACGAAGGACGGCGCTGCGCCGATCACCGCGGAAGGCGAGGCCGAGAAGCCGACGCGGAAAGCTGCCGCCAGGAAGCCGGCTTCAGCGAAGCCGGATGCGGTAGTCGGGGCGGACACAGCGGATGCAGCCGAGTCCGACGCAGTCAAGTTGGACGCCGTCGCGTCGGACGACGACACCGCCGAGGCGTCGCCGAAGAAGAAGACGCGGCGCGGTTCCCGCGGCGGGCGCAAGCACAAGAAGGCGCCGACGATCCACGTGCCGGAGACGGAGCTCGGGGCGAACGGCGCCGAGCCCGAGCCGCAGCTTGTCGCGGAGGAGCCGGCTGTTGCCGAGCAGCCGGTCGCCGACGAGACGATCGCCGAGGAACCGGAGGCGCAGGTCGCCGAGAACGGCGCGGGCGGCGACGCGCCAGCCGCGGACGCAGGCGAAACGCCGAAGAAGAAGACGCGCCGTGGATCGCGCGGCGGGCGGAACCGGCGCAAGAAGCCCGCAGCCGCGGCTCCCGCCGAAACGACGGAGAGCAGCTAGAATTCGCCGCCGCGCGGGCGCGACGCCCGCGTTTCGCCCGTCATGGCCCATAACTACGCGATCATCACGCTCGGCGGAAAGCAGTACGTCGTCCACGAGGGCGAGACGCTTCTCGTGGACAGGCTCGACCGCGAGGAGGGGAAGGCGTTCCAGCCGGACGTTCTCTTCGTCGGCGGCGAGGGCGACGGCGAGCTGTCGCCGAGCACGTCGGTGAGCGCGAAGGTCGTCGGTCACGTCCGCGGCCCGAAGGTCCGCATCGGCAAGTACAAGCCGAAGTCGGGCTACCGCCGCCACACCGGTTTCCGGTCCTCGCTGACGAGGATCGAGATCACCGGCATCGGCGGCACCACGAAGACCGAGGCGCCGGCCAAGAAGCAAGAACCGGCACCGCCCGCGGCCGAGCAGCCCGTAGCCGAGGCTCCGGCGGCCGAGGCTCCCGCAGCGGATGCTCCCGCCGGTCTGCCGGAGGGGTACGCCGACATGACCGTCGCGCAGATCGCCGGCGACGCGAAGAACTGGGATCCTGCGGCGCTCGAGGCGGCGCAGGCATACGAGCAGGAGCACGCGAAGCGGAAGGGAGCGCTCGCCGCGCTCGACTCCGCACTAGAAATGTCTGCACTGAAAGCAAAGGACGAGAACGATGGCGCATAAGAAGGGACTCGGCTCCTCCAAGAACGGCCGCGACTCGCAGTCCAAGCGACTCGGCGTGAAGCTGTTCGACGGTCAAGAGGTCAAGGCGGGGATGATCCTCGTCCGGCAGCGCGGCACGCGCTTCCGCCCCGGGACCGGTGCCGGCATCGGCCGCGACGACACGATCTTCGCCACGCGCAACGGGCGTGTCGCCTTCAGGACGAGCGGCGAGAAGCGCACCATCTCCGTCACGGACTAGTGACGAGGGCGCTGCCCGCCGCGCGCCCGAGGCGGGGTCGGTTGTCGTGCCCGCTACAGCGGAATCGGGGTCCTGATGTTGATCGTCTTCCGCGTGTAGTTGTCGTACATCGAGGCACGCACGCAGAGCTTCGACTTGTTGGCCGGCGCTGCCAGCTTCAGCGCGAGCTTCGGCTTGGCCGGCTTGCCGGGAACGGTGGAAACGCTCCAGACGATGCGGCCCGGCCGTGCCCGCAGGCTCTGACCGGCGCCGAGGCCGCCGACGCGGCGGAGCAGCTTCAGCGTCGCGTTGTTGCAGGTCGTCATCGTCACGACGACGCCGGGCTTGCTGGTCGCGTAGGACGGGCTGAGTGTCAGGTTCAAGGCGACGCTCGTCGTGGCGGTTCGACCCTGACCCTGGCCCTGGACTCGAAGGTCCGGCCCGAACTTGGTGTCGGTGCGCGCGAGAGCGGCTGGAGCCGCGAGCAACGCGATCGCCGCCGCAACGACGAGACTCCTCGGAAGAATCGACAACGTGACTCCTTCGGTTGTTGGCTGGGCAACGATCCCTGGTCCCAGGAGGCCCCAAAGCCTCCAGCACAGACGATAGATCAGGCGGCGACCGTCCGTCTACTCCGCTGATGTTCCACGACCGCGTTCGAATTCACGTCCAGGCGGGCCGTGGCGGCGACGGCGGGCTGTCGTTCCGTCGGGAGAAGCACGTCCCGAAGGGAGGGCCGGACGGCGGTGACGGAGGGCCGGGCGGCGACGTCGTGCTCGTCGCAGACCACGACCTGCGGGACCTGTCGGCGTTTCGCACGAACCAGCACGTCAAGGCGGGGCGCGGCGGCGGCGGCAGCGGCGCGCTGAAGCACGGGGCGGCGGGCGCGGATGCGGAGTTGCACGTCCCCGTCGGAACTCAGATGCTCGACGAGGAAGGCCGGCTGCTCGCCGATCTCGCTCACGCGGGAGCGCGTGCGGTTGCGGCGCGCGGCGGGCTTCCGGGTCGCGGGAACAAACGCTTTGCGACGCCGACGCGCCAGGCGCCGCGGTTCGCGGAGACGGGATTGCCGGGCGAGGAGCTGTGGCTCGAGCTCCGCTTGAAGCTGCTCGCCGACGCCGCCCTCGTCGGCTTGCCCAACGCGGGGAAGTCGTCGCTGCTGCGGCGGATCTCGAACGCGAAGCCGAAGGTTGCGGAGTACCCGTTCACGACGCTCGCGCCGGTGCTCGGAACGGTCGACGGGGCGGACGGGCGCCAGCTCACGGTCGCTGACGTTCCGGGCCTGATCGAGGGTGCGAGCGAAGGCGTCGGGCTCGGCCACGAGTTCCTTGCCCATCTCGAACGCGCGCGTCTGCTCGTCCACGTGATCGACGCGACCGAGGAGGCGGCCGAGCGCTTCGTCGCGATCAACCGCGAGCTCGAGCACTACGGAGCCGGCCTCGAGTCGCTGCCGCAGGTTGTCGTCCTGAACAAGATCGACCTCCTGAGCGAGTCGCCGACGTTCGACGTCGAGGATCCGCGGATCCTCGCGACCTACGCGGTCTCGGCCGTGACCGGGACGGGGATCGCGGCGTTCAAGCGGAGGCTCTTCGAGCATGTGCCGCCCGCTGCGGAACCGGCGCAAGGCGAGTCGGAGCTCGTCGATTTTCTCGTCTACCGCCCGCGGCCACGTCGTGAGCGCGGCTATCGCATCCTGCGCACCGATCGCGGCTTCCGCGTCGAGGGAAAGCCGCCGGACGAGGCCGAGCTCGAGCAGGCTCTTCGCTCCGCCGGAGCGCGCAAGGGCGCCGAGGTCGAGGTCGGCGAGGAGACGTTCGAGCTCGCATGAGCTGCACCGGCCTGCTCGGCGGCACGTTCAACCCGCCGCACAACGGCCACGTCCTTCTGGCCGAGACGGCAAGGAAGCGCTTCGGCCTCGATCCGCTGCGCGTACACGTGTCGACGGATCCTCCGCACAAGCGCGTCGACGTACCCGTCGAAACCCGGCTCGAGCTGACGATGCTCGCCTTTCCGAGCGACATCGTCGTCCGCGACGACCACCCGTACTCGATCGACACGGTCAAGGGTTTCGGAGACGACGCGATCTTCCTCGTGGGCGCGGATCAGTTCGCGCAGTTCCTGACGTGGCGCGAGCCGGACGAGATCCTGGAGCACGTGCGCCTCGGCGTCGCGACGCGGCACGGCTATCCGCGAGAGGCGCTCGACGCCGTCCTGCGAAAGCTGCGCCGGCCCGAGCGGGTCGAGCTCTTCGACATGCAGCCCGTCCCGATCTCGTCGAGCGACATCCGCAGGCGCGCCGCGGAGGGCATGGCCTTGGGTGACCTTGTGCCGCAGGCGGTCGGTGAGGAGATCGAGCGCCGTGGGTTGTACCGGCGGCGCGCCGGGGTAAGCTGAAAGCGCTTGAGCTCTCTCGAACAGGCACGCCGCATCGCCGGCATCGCCCAGGACAAGCTGGCGGAGGACGTCGTGATCCTCGACATGCGGCCGGTGTGCATCTACACCGACTTCTTCGTCGTCTGCTCCGGACGCAACCCGCGCCAGGTGCGCGCGATCTGGGACGACGTGCGTGAGCGCATGAAGCACGACGGCGAGCGTCTGCTGCCGAGGGCCGTCGACGGCGAGCGCGAGTCGACGTGGATCGTCGGCGACTTTCTCGACGTCGTCCTGCACGTCTTCACGCCGGAGACGCGCGCGTACTACCGGCTCGAGGATCTGTGGGGTGACGTGCCGTCGGTCGAGGTCGAGGCCGCGTCGGCCTGAACGGGGCTACACTGGCGGCTTCTGGGGCCGTAGCTCAGCTGGGAGAGCGTCGCGCTGGCAGCGCGAAGGTCACGGGTTCGAGCCCCGTCGGCTCCACTTTCGGATGACGCAACCACGTGACCGGCCGATGACGCGGACACGCCTCGAGTCGGTCGATCTCGCGGCGGCGTGGGACGAGCAGGCGCGCAACTTCGTGGCGTGGGCGCGCCGACCGGAGCACGACAGCTACTGGCACTTTCACCGCGACGCGTTCCTCGAGCTGGTGCCGCCGCCGGGCGGACGGACGCTCGACCTCGGCTGCGGCGAGGGCCGCCTCTCACGCGACCTGAAGGCGCTCGGGCACCACGTCGTCGGCGTCGACCGCTCGCCGACGATGCTCGCCGCCGGTCGCGATGCCGACGCCGAGCTCGAGACGCATCTCGCCGATGCTGCGGCGTTGCCGTTCGACGATCGATCGTTCGGCCTCGTCGTGGCGTTCATGTCGCTTCAGGACATCGACGACTTCGAGGGCGCGATCGGGGAGGCGGGGCGCGTGCTCGAGCGGGGCGGCAAGTTCTGCATCGCGATCGTGCATCCGCTGAACTCCGCCGGCCGGTTCGCCGGCGACGAAGCCGACAGCCCGTTCACGATCAGCGGCTCATACCTCGACCCGTACTACTACGCCGACGAGTTGCTGCGCGACGGGCTCGAGCTGACGCTCGTGAGCGCACATCGGCCGCTGCAGGCGTACACCGACGCCCTCACCAGCGCCGGCCTGCTCATCGAGTGCCTCCGCGAGCCGCCGGTCCCGGATCACGCGCTGAGGAAGCCGAACGGCCGACGCTGGCAGCGGCTACCGCTCTTCCTGCACCTGCGTGCAGTGAAGCGGTAGCCGCCGCGTTGCGTTAAGCCGCGCTTGCGAGGTCGTCCGCGGAGACGACGCCGCGGAGCTCGCGCTGGAGCCGGTCGAGCGCGTCGCGCTCGAGCTGCCGCACGCGCTCCCGCGTGAGGCCGAGGTCCTTGCCGATCGCCTCGAGCGAGGTCGTCTCGCCGGCGAAGCCGTAACGAAGCTCGACGATGCGACGCTGCCGCTCGGGCAGTCCGGCGAGTGCCTTCTGCACCGTCTGGCGCTTGAGCGACTCGGCCGCGTCCTCGAGCGGGTCGGTCGCCGTCGGATCGCCGAACAGGTCGCCGAGCTCGGCGTCGCCCTCGGAACCGACACTCGCGTTGAGCGAGACGGGTGCGTCCGCCGCGTCGAGCGCCTCGTCCACGTGCTGGAGGGAGAGACCCGCCGCCTCGGCGAGCTCCTCGCGCGTCGGCTCGCGGCCGAGCTTCGTCTGCAGCTGGTTCGAAGCGCGTGACAGCTTCAGCCGCCGCTCGTTGACGTGCACGGGAACGCGGATCGTCGTCGACTGGTTCGCGATCGCGCGCTGGCAGGCCTGGCGGATCCACCAGGTCGCGTAGGTCGAGAACTTGAAGCCACGCCGCCAGTCGAACTTCTCGACGGCGCGGTTCAGGCCGATCACGCCCTCCTGGATGAGGTCGCCGAGCGGCAGGTCGCGTCCCTGGTAGCGCTTTGCGATCGAGACGACGAGGCGGAGGTTCGAGTTGATCATCAGTTCCTTCGCCGCCTTGTCGCCGCGCTCGATGCGCTTCGCGAGCGCGATCTCGTCCGCAGCGGTGAGCAGGTTGTAGCGGCCGGCCGCGTTCATGAACAGGGTCAGCGAGTCCGTGGACGCGGGCGCGACGTGAGCCTCGTGCGTCTCGGGCACGAACACATCGACCTCGCGCGAGTCGAGCTCGCCGCGGAGAGCGGTGACCTCGTCCTCGTCGAGGTCGTGCTCGAGGGCAAGCGCCTCCAGCGCGGACTCGTCGATGACGCCCCGCTCCTCGGCCTCCTCGATGAAGGTCTGGACAGGGGTAGGAAACGTGGTTGTGCTCAGGTTCTTCAACTCCTTCTTACATTTCGAGGTGACGGGCGCCAAGCAGCAGAGCCGCGGCGCCACAGTTCTAACAACGCCTCCACACGGGACTCTATTCCTTCGTACCGGATCGCGTCTGATCCAAACGACCCAATCGGCGGGCCGCCGCCAGGACACGTCCGAAACAGACGATACCGTCGCCGGGTGCGCCTGATCGTCGCCCGGTGCGAGGTTCGCTACTCCGGCCGCCTGAACGCCGTGCTGCCGGCGTCGACTCGGCTGCTGATGCTGAAGGCGGACGGCTCCGTGCTCGTCCACGCCGACGCCGGGGGCTACAAGCCTCTCAACTGGATGACGCCGCCGACGGTGATCGAGGACAACGGCGACTCGCTCGTCGTCCGCAAGCGCGCCGGCAAGAGCGAGGATCGCCTCGAGATCCGCCTGCTCGAGATCCTCAGCGACGCGAACCACGAGATGGGGGAGGCGGCGGCGCTCGAGAAGGACGGCGTGGAGCGCGACCTGCAGGAGTTGCTCGCCGAGCGGCCGGACGTGCTCGGCGAAGAACTCCGCCTCGTCAGACGGGAGTGGCCGACGGACATCGGCCCGGTCGACCTCATGTGCCGCGACGCGGACGACGGCTGGGTCGCCGTCGAGATCAAGCGCGTCGGAACGATCGACGCGGTCGACCAGCTCTGCCGCTACCTCGAGCGGATCCGGCTCGACCCGGCGCTCGCCGACGCGCGCGGCGTCCTCGCGGCGCAACGCTTTAAGCCGCAGG
>JBJMJE010000078.1:0-9721 GCA_045806505.1 Gaiellaceae bacterium | reverse complement strand
ACCGCCGAGGAAGCCGGGCATCGGCGTCCCCTTGATGTGGCCGGGCATCACGAACTGCCCCGTCGACGCCTTGTAGCTGTCGCCGACGCAGCAGCTGAACCAGCTGGGCCCGATCATCGACGCGGCGCCACCCTTTGCGTAGACGTCGTACGGGTTCGGACGCGTCTCGATCGTCGTCTTGCTCGCCTTCGAGGCGGCCTGGAAGAACGCCTTGTAGGCGGCGAGCCCCGCCATCGACGCCTTGCTGTTCAGCGTGCCGACCCACTGGCCGCGCTTCTGCGTCGCGATCCGGCCGCCGTAGTCGTAGACGAAGCCCATCGCGACGTACCAGTCGGTGCCGGCGATGTACACCGGCGAGAAGTTCTTGCCCTTGTTCTTCGCCGCGAGCTTGCGCGCGTCCGCGGTGTATTCCGCCAGGCTCGACGGCAGCTTGTTGATGCCGGCCTTCTTGAAGAGGTCGGTGCGGTAGGTCACGACGCGCGAGCCCGCGTAGTACGGGACGCCGTAGACCTTGCCGTTGAACTGACCCGAGGCCGCGAGGCCTTTGAGCCACGAGCTCGAGTTCGCGAACGAACCCTTCTTCGAAGTGAGGTCTGCGAACGCCCCGGCGGCCATGTACTTCGTCATCTCCGTGTTCCCCATCTCGATGACGTCCGGTGCGTTGTTCGCCGCGAGTGTCGCGTCGAGCTTCTGCAGGTGGTCGCCCCAGCTCTGGTACTGCACGGTCACGTTCCAGCCGGGGTGCTCGTTCTTGAACTGCTGGTTCGCGGCCGCGACCGCATCCGGCCAACCGGACTGTGCGTCGACCTGGAGCCAGACGGTGATGTTGTTCGCTTTCCGGGCGGTCGGCGCCGATGATGCGGCTCCGGCCGTCATTGCCGCAACGGCGAGCGCGCCCACGACGAGCGCGACCCAGATGGTGCGTCCTCTCATTGTCGCCCCCAACTGTCTTGGACGGCGCGTTCCACCCCGGTTATCGTGGCCAAGGCGGGGTTTCCGGCCGACCCACATTGGACTAGACCAGTTGGCCACGCGCGGAGCCTGGCACATTCGCGTACCAGTTGTCAAGACCACTTTCGGTCGCCGGCTGGAGCATCGTCAGGGCGCGGCCGGCCGCGCCCGCGGCGCCGAGCTCGCTGACGAGGCGATAGCGGTCGCCGCGGTAGATCGAGCGCACGTACTCCACGAGGTCGCCCTTCGCGGACCGTGTGACGCGTTCGAACAGGAACGCCGGCGAATGCAACGGCACGCGTAACAGCTCGGACTCCTCCTCGTTCGTGACCGTGGGCTCGACGGTCTGTGCGCCGCCGACGATCGTGATCCCGTAGCGGCTCTCGAGCAGCTCGTAGAACGAACCGTCCTCGAGCTCCGCGCCCTCGAGCCCCGGTACGAGCGCCTGGCGCACGTGAAGGTCCTCGATCGCCATCGACTCGTGATCGGCGAGGCGCAACCGCTTCGCGACGACGATCGGCTCCGAAGGCGAGACGTGGAGCAGGCGGCCGAGGCGCGCTCCCGCAGTGACGACGTCGAACTCGAGTGTCCGGCTTGCGGCGTGCAGGCCGTGCTGGCGCATGTCGTCGGTGAAGGACGTGAGCGTCAGCTCCTGCGCGATTTTGGGCTCGCTGACGAACGTGCCAGCGCCGCGCCGGCGGACCAGGTGACCCTCCCGCACGAGCTCGTCGAGTGCTGCCCGAACGGTCAAGCGCGAGACTCCGAAGTCGGCGCTCAGCTGCCGTTCCGACGGGATCGCCTCGCCCACCGTCAGGCGCTCGATCAGGTCGAGCACCTGCTCGCGCGTCTGGCTCTGCTTCGTCATCGCGCCGCCAGCTCCGGCAGCGGCGCGGGCTCGGCGTCCGCTGCAACGGCCGCGAAGAGGTTGTCGCCCGTCTCGGGATCGAAGAAGTGGAAGCGCTCGGGATCGACCGCCACCTTGAGCGGCGAGCCGGGTCGGGCGGCCGTGCGCGCGTCGAGCCGCGCCGTGAACAGCGAGTGCGCCTCGAGGAGCAGCGAAGCCTCTGTTGGAGCCACATCCAGCCGCTCAGCGGTGACCGGCGGCGCCTTGACCGGGAACAGCGCGTGCACCTCCGAGCCCAGCTCCTCGACCACGCTCGGCTCGATGTCGAGCGCCGGCTTTCCCGCCTGTGCGAAGGTCGCGTCCTCGAAGCACTCGGGCCGGATTCCGAGCACCACCTTGTTCGTGCGGATCGCCGGTCTCCGCTCCGGCATCGGAACGCGGAACTGGCCGAACGCGAGTTCGTTTCCGTCGACGGCGGCCTCGACGAGGTTCATCGTCGGCGATCCGATGAACGCCGCGACGAAGAGGTTCCGCGGCTGGTGGTACAGGCGTTGCGGCGTGTCGAGCTGGAGAACCTTTCCCGCGCGCATGACGGCGACGCGGCGGCCGAGGGTCATCGCCTCGACCTGGTCGTGCGTGACGTACACGGTGGTGACTCCCAGCCGTTCGTGCAGCTGCGCGAGCGACGCGCGCATGTCGACGCGGAGCTTCGCGTCGAGGTTCGAGAGCGGCTCGTCCATCAGGAAGGCACGAGGCTCGCGCACGATCGCGCGCCCCATCGCGACGCGCTGGCGCTGTCCGCCCGAGAGTGCGGCGGGCCGCCGCTCGAGCAATTCGCCGAGCCCGAGCAGCTCGGCCACCTCGTCGACGCGCCGTCTGATCTCCGCCTTCTGCGTCCGGCGGACCTTCAGGCCGTAGCCGAGGTTGTCGCGGACGCTCATGTGCGGGTAGAGCGCGTACGACTGGAAGACCATCGCGATGTCGCGATGCCTCGGCGCGAGGTCCGTGACGTCGCGGCCGCCGATCTCGATCGCGCCGTCGGTGACTTCCTCGAGCCCCGCGATCATGCGCAGCAGCGTCGACTTCCCGCACCCGGACGGCCCGACGAGGACGACGAATTCGCCGTCGTCGATCTCCAGCGAGACGTCGTCGACCGCGACGACGTCGGCGGCGAATCGCTTCGTGACGTGGACCAACCCGATTCCGGCCACGCGGCGATGGTATAGCCCAAAGCGTCCGAAAACAAGACCACACGTGCGACGAAGCTGACAAATGGTATTGACCACCGCGTGACGGCGTCGTAGACTCGGCGCGATGGAGGCGACACCGGCCACCGAGGCGCGCAACGTCACCGGTGCCGAGCTCGATCTGCTTTCGACTGCCGAGCTCGTGCTGCTGATGAACCGCGAGGACGCGCTCGTACCCATCGCGGTGGGCGCCGCTGCGCACGCGGTCGCGGACGTCGTCGACGCGGTGGCGGAGCGGCTTCGCCGCGGTGGCCGTCTCGTCTACGCGGGCGCAGGCACGTCCGGGAGCCTCGCGGCGCTCGACGCCTCGGAGTGCGAGGCGACCTTCGGCATCGGCTGCGACCAGGTAGTGGCCGCCGTCGCCGGCGCCGCGGCACAGTCCTCGGCCGAACGCGAGGCCGCCGAGGACGACGAGACGGCAGGCCGGCGCGCGCTCGACGAACTCGACGTCGGTGCCAAGGACGCCGTCGTCGCCGTCAGCGCGAGCGGCGGCACTCCATTCACGCTCGGCGCGGCTCGAGCGGCCGCCGCTGCAGGAGCGTTCACCGCGTGCGTCGTCTGCGTTCCCCACTCGCAGCTCGCGGCCGTCTGCGAGCGCGAGATCATGGTGCTCGTCGGCCCGGAGATCCTCGCGGGCTCGACACGGCTGAAGGCCGGCACTGCACAGAAGCTCGTCCTCAACACCATCTCGACCGTCTCGATGATCCGCCTCGGCAAGACATATGCCGGGTTGATGGTCGGCGTCGTCGCGTCGAACGACAAGCTGCGCGAGCGCGTCCGGCGCATCGTCAGCGAGGCGACCGGCGCGCCGAGCAAAGCGATCGACGCCGCGCTCGCCGCAGCAGAAGGCGACGCGCGCGTCGCGATCGTGAGCCTGCTCGGCGACGTGGACGCAGCGTCCGCGCGAGTGCGACTCGAGGCCGCGGGCGGCAACGTGCGAGAGGCGCTCGCGCGGTGAAGCTCGACGTCGCGGCCGCGCTCGTCGACGGCAGCCTCGTCCCCGGTCGCGTCGAGATCGTCGACGGGCTGCTGACGGCGTACGGGCTGAGCGGCGCAGGACGCGGGATCGCCGTGCCGGGCTTCGTCGACCTGCAGGTGAACGGGTTCGGCGGCGTCGACTTTCTCGAGGCGGACGCCGATGGCTACCGCCGCGCGGGCGAGGCGCTGCTCGAGACGGGCGTCACCGCGTTCATGCCGACGCTGATCACAGCGCCGGAGGAGACTCTGGTCGCCGCGCTCGCAGAGATTCCGGCAAACGGCGACGACACGGGCGCGCGTGTCCTCGGCGTCCACCTCGAGGGCCCGTTCCTGTCGGCCTGGCGCCTGGGCACACACCCGCCCGTCGGCCGCCGCGACCCCGACAGGCATCTGCTCGAGCGGCTGCTCGCCGCCGGGCCGGTGCGCATCATGACGCTCGCCCCCGAGCTCCCGGGCGCCCTCGACCTGATCGACATCCTCGTCGCGCGGGGCGTCGTCGTCTCGTGCGGTCACACCGATGCATCGGTGGAGCAGGCGGAGCTCGCCTTCGACCGCGGCGCCCGCGCGGTTACCCATCTCTTCAACGCGATGCGCCCGTTCATGCACCGCGACCCCGGCATCGTCGGCTCGGCGCTGACGCGCGACGACGTGTTCGTGCAGATCATCGTCGACGGCGTCCACCTCGCGCCCGAGACGACGTCGCTCGTCTGGAGCGCCGCAGCCGGACGCACTGCACTCGTCACCGACGCGGTCGCGCCGGCCAGCGGCGGCGACGAGTCGTACAGCCTCGGGAGCGTCGAGCTCAGCCTCGACGACGGAGCCGTGCGCGGGCCCGACGGAATCCTCGCGGGCAGCGTGCTGACGATGATCGACGCAGTTCGCAACCTGCATGCGCTCGACGTGCCGCTCGAGCTCGCACTCGCTGCGGCGTCGACGGTGCCTGCACGAATCCTGGGCCGACACGACATCGGCAGCCTCGACATCGGCCGCCCGGCGGATCTCGTCGTGCTGGACGACAACCTCGAGGTGGAGACGGTGCTGCTGGCAGGCGAGGCGCGTGTCGTCGCCTGAGCCGACGCCGCTGCACGTGCCCGGCGAGCTCTTCCTGGGCGAGATCCACGAACAGCCGCTCGCGTTGCTCCGCCTGCTCGAGCACGATGACGAGTACGCGCGCGTCGCCGCCGTCGCGCGCGAGCGCGGACGCCTCGTGCGCTTAGTCGGGCACGGCTCCTCCGACAATGCCGCGACGTACGGCATCTACGCGTTCGGCCTGCTCGCGCGCTGGACGGCGATTCGCGACTCGATCGCGCTGAGCGTCTACTTCGGCGCCGAGCCCGAGATGTCGAACTCGACGGTCGTGGCGCTCTCGCAGTCGGGACGTACGCCGGATGTCGTCGAGTACGTCCGCCTGGCGCGGCGCGGCGGCGCTTTCACCGTGGCCGTCACGAACGACGTCGACTCGGTGCTCGCACGCGAGGCCGAGGCGGTCCTGCCGCTCGCCGCAGGCGAGGAGCGCGCGGTCGCGGCGACGAAGACGTACTCGAACCAGGTCGCAGCGCTCGCACTGCTCGCGGGACACTGCGGCGGCAGCGGCGCACGAGTCGCCGCCGGAATTCGCTCCGTGGCCGGGCAGCTCGAGACCGCGCTCCCCGCGCTCGAGGCGCGAACGCGCGAGCTCGCCGCCCCGTTCGCGTTCGTCGGCCGCATGCTCGTGATCGGCCGCGGGCCCGAGTTCGCGACGGCACGGGAGATTGCGCTCAAGCTCCTCGAGACGTGCAAGACGGCTGCGTGGCCGCTGACCGCCACCGACCTCGCGCACGGACCTGTTGCGGTGCTCGACCCGCTCTTCCCGGTGTGGGCCATCGCCTCGCGCGACGAGACGCTGCCGGCGGTGCAGGAGGCCGTCGCGCGCGTGCGCGAGTTCGGCGCGACGATCGTCGCCAGCGGCGATGCCGCGGAAGCGGTCGAAGGCGCCGACTACGTGTTGCCGGTGCCGGAGCCGAAGCTCCCGCTCCTCTCGCCGCTCCTGTCCGTCGTGCCGGGCCAGCTCTTCGCGGCCGCGCTCGCACGCGCGAAGGGGCACGACCCCGACCGCCCGCCCGGGCTGTCGAAGGTCACGCTCGCGCGGTAGCCGCCGACGTCAGCGCTCGCGGTACGACGCCGCGACGAGCCGCTCGTACTCCGGGTGCCGCTCGATGTAGCGCTCGACGAACGGGCACAGCGGGACGACCTCCAGACCGTGCCGCGCTGCTTCGTCCAACGCGCCGGCGGCGAGGACGCTCCCGAACCCGTGGCCTTCGTGCTCCTCCGCGACCTCGACGTGCGTCAGGGCGATGCGTCCGTTGCGCCGCCGGTACGCCGCGATCCCGATCAGACGACCGCCGAGGCGGAGCTCGAAGCGCGAGGCGTCGCCGTTGTCGATCACCTCTGCGTCGGACGGCGAGCCCGCCGCCGCTTCCAGTTCCGCGGTGCCGCGGAAGTACTCGACGAGCTGTCCGGGCGTGTCCGAGCAGCGGGCGTCGACGTGATCGGCGAAGCGCCGGCGATGCGACGCCGCGTACTTCCATGCATCGCGCTCGCGCAGGTGGGCGAAGATCTTGCGCGTGCCGACGATGAAGCGGCCGTCCTCGATCTCGAGCACGGGAATCTCGTCGGTGCCCGCGAGGTCCTGAAGCTGATGCCGCTCGCTCGGCCACGGCTCGACCTGGCGCGCGACGAAGTCGAGCCCTAGCTCGGTCAGCACCTCGCGGACCGCGGAAGAGAACGGGCACCACTCGGCCTGGTAGAGCGTCAGGACACCGTCGGCCACGGGGCCGGACGTTACCTCCGACGCCCGGGGCGGGCGTGAGCAATCCTCCACCGATGGCTCATCGCGTGGTCGTGATCGGCGGCGGCTTCGGCGGCCTGCAGGCGGCGCTGAAGCTGCGGCACGCTCCGGTCGAGCTGACGCTGATCGACCGGCGAAACTTTCATCTCTTCCAGCCGCTCACGTACCAGGTCGCGACAGGCGCGCTGTCGCCGGGCGAGATCGCGTATCCGCTGCGCGCGGTCTTCAAGCGCAACCGCAACGTGCGCGTCGTGATGGCCGAAGTGGCGGACTTCGACCTCGACGCGCGCGAGGTGCACCTGCGGCCCGTCGGCGACGTTCCCGCGCCGGCGAAACTCCCGTACGACACGCTGATCGTCGCCGGCGGCTCGCGCTACTCGTACTTCGGCCACGACGAGTGGCGTGAGCACGCAGCGGAGGTGAAGTCGCTCGAGAGCGCGCTCGTCGTGCGCAGTCGCCTGCTCGGGGCGTTCGAGGCCGCCGAGGCGGAGGCGGACGTCGACGCACGCGCCGCCTGGCTGACGTTCGTCGTCGTCGGCGCCGGCCCGACGGGCGTCGAGATGGCGGGCCAGATCGGCGAGCTCGCACGCGACACGCTCCGCCGCGACTTCCGCAACGTCGATCCGAGCACCGCGCGCATCCTGCTCGTCGAGGCTGTCGATCGCGTGCTGCCGGCATTCCCGCCGAAGCTGTCGGCCAAGGCGGAAGAGTCGCTCGAGAAGCTCGGCGTCACGGTGCTCACCGGCCGCACCGTCGTCGGGATGGACGACGACAGCGTGACGATCGACGCCGAGCGCATCGAGACGCGGACGGTGATCTGGGCGGCGGGCGTCACCGCGTCGAGCCTCGCGTCGCGGCTCGGCGAGCTGTCGGGCGCGGAACGCGATCGCGCCGGCCGCGTCAGCGTCGAGCCGGACCTCACGCTCCCCGGCCACCCGGAGGTGTTCGCGCTCGGCGACATGGTCCGCGTCGGCGAGACGGTGCTGCCGGGCGTCGCACCTGTTGCGATGCAGCAGGGCCGCTACGCGGCGAAGGTCGTGGGCGCGCGCCTCGAATCGCGCGAGATCGGCGCGTTCCACTACCGCGACAAGGGCAACCTCGCCACCATCGGACGCGCGGCCGCGGTCGCCGATATCAAGGGGCTACGGCTCAGCGGCTTTGTCGCGTGGCTGACGTGGCTCTTCGTGCACCTCTTCTACCTGATCGGCTTTCAGAACCGGCTGCTCGTGCTCATCCGCTGGACGTTCAGCTTCGTCACGCGCGGCCGCGGTGCCCGGCTGATCAGCCTGCCGCGGAATCCCTAGGAACGTCCCGCGCTAGACGCGGCCGCGCACGAGGTCGATCAGGCGCGCGAAGACGCGCTCGTCCTTGCGCAGGCCGTCGTGCTCGTACTCGTTCGTCAGCCACATGCGCAGGCCCTTGATTCGGGCCGCCGTCTCCTCCGAGAACACCCGTTCGACGTACATGTCCTCGGCGTAGACCGCGGCAGCGGCAGGGACGTCGTTCTGCTCGAGGCGCGCGCCGTCGTAGAGCCTCGGCCACTCGTGCTGCGCGAGCAACTCGGCCGCCTCGCGGAGCGGCGCGAGCGCGCCGTAGTCCTCGAACATCCACGAGTAGACCATCTCGCCGGTGAAGAGCTCGGGCGTCGACGCGAACTCGTCGGGGAGCACGCGCTCGGCCGACCAGCGCGTCGCGCAGCCGTCCGCGTAGCAGGCCTCGTGCACGATCGCGTAGAGCGGGTGCCGCGCGAAGCTCGTCTCGTCCTCCACGCCGTGGAGGAACATCGGCGAGTCCGGCGGGTAGTCGAGCAGGTAATGGAGGCGCTCGGCGCCGTCGCTCATGCCGAGCATCGCGCCGAGCTGCCTGAAGCGACGCGGCGTGAGGCGGTCGCCCGACGGCAGCAGCAGCTCTTCGCTCTCGAGCCGCGAGTGCAACGCGCGCACGCGGTCGAGGTCGTCCGGGTAGCGCGCGTAGAAGCGGCGGTTGCGCTCGCGGACGCGTTCGTACGTCGCGCGGTAGACGTCGTCGGTCGGCCGGTCGATCGGCGGTACGCCACCCGTGAAGAACGCCTCACGTAGGCCCTCGGGCGCGAAAGAGAGATACGTGCAGGCGCAGAAGCCGCCGAAGCTCTGGCCGAGGATGCTCCAGCGTTCCACCCCGAGCTCCTGCCGGATCCACTCCGTGTCGCGGACGATCGCGTCCGCGCGGTGCAGCTTCAGGTACTCCGCCTGCTGCTCGGGCGTCAGCCCAGGCAGCTTCGCGACCGGCGTCGAACGGCCGGTGCCGCGCTGGTCGAGCAGCAGCACGCGGTAGTCCTTCAGAGCCCGCGGCAGCCAGGAGGGAGTGCTCGGGGTCGTCGGCCGCGGCGACTCGCTGCCCGGCCCGCCCTGGAAGAAGACGAGGAACGGCCTGTCGCGACCGTCCTGCGCTGCGACTTCTCGCGCGAAGACGGTGATCGTCTCGCCGTCCGTACGCGAGTGGTCGAGCGGAATCGAGAGCACGTGGTCGGTGATCGCGAGCCCGTGGATCTCGCGCGTCAGCGGCATCGTGCGAGTTCTACTCCAGTTCGCCGATCGCGGCCCCGCCACCGCGATTCAAGCCGGCGTTTAGCCGCCTGCTAGGGCGCGTTTAGCGCTCCGGCCCACCTTCGAGCCATCGGTCGCAACCCGCGGCCGGGACGTTCGAGGAGGGCACCGATGAACACCACGCACAGGACGGCTCGCATCGCGACCGTGCTGCTTCTCGCGCTCGTCTCCTGGGCGATCGCGGCACCGTTCGCCTTTGCGGCGACGGCCTCCGCGCCGGGGACGTCGCGCGCCAAGACGCGCATCCCGCAGATGCGCTGGTACCGCTGGCATCCGACCGCACGCCTGC
>JBJMJE010000077.1:0-10683 GCA_045806505.1 Gaiellaceae bacterium | reverse complement strand
GGTTTCCCCTTCCCTTCTCCTCAGCGCGCGCGGCGATCTCAGCGGCGCGCGGGCTGAGGCGTGACCTGAAGAAGGGGTCTCGTAGGGGAAACATGGTTTCCCCTGCGGGAGCGAGCCGAAGGCGAGCGACCATCAGTCGATCCAGACCACCAGCAAGGCGGTGACGACGGCGTTGATCGTCGCGATCGGCAGCAGCACCTTCCAGCCGAAGCGCATCAACTGGTCGTAGCGCAGGCGCGGCACGGACGCCCGGACCCAGATGAAGAACGAGACGAGCAGGAACACCTTCAGCACGAACCAAAGCGGCCCGAGCGGCGCCCACGGCCCGTGCCAGCCGGCGAAGAACAGCGTCACGGCGAGTGCCGAGAGCGTGATCATGTTGACGTACTCCGCCGTCTGGAAGAGGCCCCAGCGCATGCCGCTGTACTCGGTGTGGTAGCCGGCGACGAGCTCGGTGTCCGCCTCGGGAAGGTCGAACGGCGGGCGCGCCGTCTCTGCGATGACCGCGAAGAAGAAGACGAGCATCCCGGCAAGCTGAGGGATGAAGAACCAGATCGTCGCGCCCTGCTTGTTGACGATGTCGACGAGGTTCAGCGACTGGCCCATCAACACGACTCCGAGGACGGACAGCGCGAGCGACACCTCGTAGGAAACGAGTTGCGCGCACGTGCGCATCGAGCCGAGTAGCGAGTACTTCGACTCCGACGCCCAACCGCCGATGATCGCGCCGTACACGCCGAGCGAGCCGAGCGCGAAGATCAGGATCAGCGCGATCGACACGTTCGCGATCTCACCGTTGACGTGGTAGTTCGAGATGTCCCAGCCTGCGCCGAAGGGGATCACTGCGAAGGCCGCGAGCGCGGCGAACATCGAGACCACCGGTGCGGCGATGTAGAGGCCGTTGCGCGCGGCCACGGGAAAGAAGCTCTCCTTGCGCACGAGCTTGATCAGGTCTGCGATCGGCTGCAGCAGGCCGAACGGGCCGGCGCGGTTCGGGCCGTAGCGGTTCTGCATGCGTCCGAGCAGCTTGCGCTCGAGCCACGTCGTGTACGCGAACGCGAGCATGACGAGGTTGACGATGACCGCCGCCTTGATCAGCGAGACCCACCACGGCTCGCCGTTGTTCATTTCGTCACCTCGACGGACGTCTGCAGGTCGCCGGCGTGCTCCTCCGCGATGCGGACGACGCCCGCCCGCACGTCGCGACTGAGCCGCGCGCGCAGGGTGACCGACGTTCCGTTCGAGCGCACCGTGACGTCGTCGCCGGGACGAATGTTGCGCGAGCGGGCGTCATCTTCGGAGAGCTCGACCTCGGCCAGCGCGCGCTGGAACGAGAGCTCCGGCGTCCGCTCGACGGCAGGCCCCGAGAACAGCGGCCGGTAGCGAATGAGGCGCAACCCTTGGGGCGTGGGCCGGTCGGGGGCAGAGCCCGGCACTTGCGTTCTCGTCTCGGTCGCCGGCGGCAGCTCGGCGCGCTCGCCGACGGCACCGAACGGGATGCCGCCGAAGGCGATCGCGGACACCTCCTCGAACACGACGGACGGGTACGGCGAGACCTCCACGTCGAAGCGCTCGGCCAGGTGCGCGAGCCATGCGAGCTCGTCGGGGGCGGGCGGGATCACCGCGCGGCGCACCCGCTGCACGCGCCCCTCGAGGTTCACATACGTGCCATCGCGCTCGAGGTAGCTCGTCCCGGGCAGAACGAGGTCGGCCCAGCCCGCGGCGAGGCCGTGGAACATCGAGATCACGAGCACGCGCTCCGCTCGTTCGGCCATCGCGCGCACGACCGGGTTCGCCGCAGCCTCGTCGCCCGAGACGATCAGGAGCCCGATCGGTTCCGGGTTCGATGGCTCCCCGTCCGCCGCTGCGGCCCATGCGTCGCACACGCCGCGCGCGTTCGCCGTCTCCGGCAGGTAGAAGGCCCCCTTCGCGCCGGCGCGCTGCGCCAACTCAGCGACGCGTGCGCCACCCTGGCCGTCCGGGCCGCACCAGATCAGGACCGCGTTCGCCACGTCGCCGATCTCGTCGACGGACTGCACGACGCGCGCACCGTTGCGGCGCGACTGCTTGATCCAGAGGTCGACGATCGGCGCGCGTTCCACGACCGGGGCATCGCCGAGGACTGCGATCACGTCGGCGTCGGCGATGGCAGACAGCGGCACGCGCAGGCCGTCGAGCGCGTCGGAAACTTCTTCCGGCAGCACCGCCGAGTGTGAGCTCAGGCCTCGCCGCAGCAGTTTCGCGAGCGCGTACGCCTGCTCGACCGTCTCGGAGCCGGACAGCGCGGTGACGATGCGGCCGTCGGCTTCACGCAGCAGCCGCTCCGCCTCGTCGAGCGCGCGCTCCCACGACACCTCCTCGAAGCCGCGCCGTCGCACGCGCAGCAGCGGGTCCCGCAACCGGTCCGGAGCGTTGAGGTGCTGGTACGCAAAGCGGCCCTTGTCGCAGAGCCACCCCTGGTCGACCTCCGGGTGGTTCCGCGACAGGATCCGCTTGACCTTGCCCTCGCGCGTCGTCACGTCGATGTTGCAGCCGACCGGGCACAGTCCGCACACGCTCGGCACGTCCTGGATCTCCCACGGCCGCGCGTCGAAGCGGTACGTCGTCGACGTGAGGGCGCCGACCGGGCACAGCTCGATCACGTTGCCGCTGAACGGAGCGCGGTACGGCTCGTCCTCGAACGTCGCGATCTGCGTCTCGGCGCCGCGATTGACGGCGACGAGCTGGCCGTCCTCGGCGACGATCTCGCTGAAGCGGGTGCAGCGGTAGCAGAGGATGCAGCGCTCGCGGTCGAGCGCGATCAGCGGCGAGATCGGGATCGGCTTGTCGAACGTCCGCTTCGGGAACGTCATCCGCGTGTTGCCGGGGCCGTAGCGGAACGTCAGGTCCTGCAGCGGGCACTCGCCGCCCTTGTCGCAGATCGGACAATCGAGCGGGTGGTTGACGAGGATGAACTCGAGCGTCGAGTTCTGCGCCTCGGCCGCCTTCGGCGACGACAGCGCGCTGTGCACGACCATTCCGTCGGTCGCGGTCATCGTGCACGCCGTCTGCATCTTCGGCATGCCCTCGACCTCGCAGAGGCACATGCGGCACGCGCCGACCGGCGGCCCGAGCCGCGGCTCGTAACAGAAGACAGGGATCTCGATCCCGGCCGCGAGCGCCGTCTCGACCACGCCGGTGCCCTTCGGCACCTGCACCTCGACGTCGTCGATCGTGACCGTGACGAGCTCCGGTGCGCTCATGACGGAACCGTGGCGACGGGATGGTGCCGGTGCTGGTCGGCCGGAGCGACGATCCCCTCGATCGACGACTCGCCGGCGAAGGGGCAGCCGTGCCCGTCGATGTGCGCCTCGAACTCGCTCCGGAACTTGCGCAGGTAGCTCTGCACCGGATACACCGCGAAGTCGCCGAGCGCGCACAACGATCGCCCGAGGATGCGCGAGCCGACGCTCTCGATCAGATCGAGGTCCGAGTACTCGCCGCGTCCGTCTTCGATCTTCTCCAGGAGCTGGACGAGCCAGCGCGTGCCCTCGCGGCACGGCGTGCACTTCCCGCACGACTCGTGCATGTAGAACTTCTCCGCCCGCAGCGCGAGCTGCACCATGCAGCACCGCTCGTCGATCACCATCACGGCCGCCGACCCGAAGAACGATCCCGCCGCGCCGATCGAGTCGTAGTCCATCGGCGTGTCGAGCTGATCCGGCGTCAGGATCGGCACCGACGATCCGCCGGGGATGATCGCCTTGATCGCGTGCCCGTCGGGCACGCCGCCGCCGACGTCGTAGATCAGCTCACGCAGCGTCGAACCGAGCTCGAGCTCGTAGTTGCCCGGATTCACGACGTTGCCGGACAGCGAGAAGATCGCGGTGCCGGGCGCGGTCTCCGGTCCGATCTTCGCGAACTCGTCGGCGCCGAGCGAGATGATCACCGGGATCGTCGCGATGGTCTGCACGTTGTTGATCTGCGTCGGAGACATGTAGAGGCCCTGGATCGGGGGGAACGGCGGCCGCGGCCTCGGCTGGCCGCGCCTGCCCTCGAGCGAGTCGAGCAGCGCCGTCTCCTCGCCGCAGATGTATGCGCCGGCGCCGCGGTGCACGGTGATCTCGATGTCTCCGAACAGCCCGGCCGCGCGTGCGTCGTCCACCGCCCGCTGCAGTACCTCCCACTCCGTCAGGTACTCGCCGCGGATATAGATGAAGACGCTCGTGGAAAGGATTGCGCGCGCGCCGATCAGGCAGCCCTCGATCAGGAGGTGCGGATTGCGGCCCATGAGCTCGCGGTCCTTGAAGGCGCCGGGCTCGGACTCGTCGGCGTTCACGACGAGGTACGACGGCCGCGCTCCGCTCCGGTCGACGAGCGAAGCCTTGCGGCCGGTCGGGAAGCCCGCGCCGCCGCGGCCGCGAAGCGTCGAGATCGTGAGCGCGTCGATCAGAGCATCGGAGTCCATCCCCTGAGCCTTCTCCAGCGCGTCGTAGCCGCCGACCGCGCGGTACTCGTCGAGCTGCGTCAGGTCGCGCTCGTCCGCGTGCGCGAGGAGGACGTCACGCCTGGGCACGGATCTCCTCCACGAGCGCGGGAACCTCGTCCGGCGAGACCGGTTCGCGGTAGCGGCCGTCCACGACGACGACCGGCGCGTAGCCGCAGCCGCCTGCGCACTCGATGGTGCGGAACGTCACAGCCCCGTCCGCAGTCGTCTCTCCGGCCGCAATGTCGAGCTCGCTCTCGAACGCCTCGACGACCCGCTGCGCGCCGACGAGCGCGCACGCGAGGTTGGTGCAGACCTCGACGACGTGGCGTCCCACCGGCTCGAGGTGGTACATGTCGTAGAACGTCGCGATCGCCTTGCAGTACGCAGGCGAGAGCTCGAGCGCGTTCGCGACCCCGCGCAGCGCCTCCGGCGGCAACCAGCCATAGCGCTCCTGCGCGGCGCGCAGCGCCGGCATCACGGCCGACCGCGAGTCCGGGTACTGCGCCGCGAACCCCTGGATCTCGTCGTAGAGCTCGGTCAACGGTCGACCTCGCCCATCACGGTGTCGAGCGACCCGACGATCGCGATCATGTCGGCGATCAGCGACTCGCGCAGGCACGTCGCCGTCGCCTCGAGCGCGACGAACGACGGCGCGCGGAACTTCACGCGCCACGGCTTCGGCCCTCCGTCGGAGATGACGTAGCAGCCGAGCTCGCCGCGCGGCGACTCGATCGCGACGTACACCTCGCCTTCGGGCACGCGGAAGCCCTCGGTGACGATCTTGAAGTGGTGGATCAGCGACTCCATGGATGTATGGAGTTCTTCACGTGGCGGCAGGACGACCTTGCGGTCATCGGCGATCCACGGCTCGCCCTCCATGTCCTCGAGCCGGTCGAGGCACTGCGCGATGATCTTCGTCGACTCGCGCATCTCGTCCATGCGCACGCGGTACCGGTCGTAGACGTCGCCGTGCGGATAGACGACGACGTCGAAGTCGACCTGGTCGTAGGCGAGGTACGGCTCGTCGCGGCGCACGTCCCAGTCGACGCCCGACGCGCGGAGCACCGGGCCCGACTGCCCGAGCGCGAGCGCGTCCTCGGCGCTCAGGAGCCCGACGCCGCGCGTCCGCTCGATCCAGATCTGGTTCTGGTCGACGAGCCCCTCGTACTGCTCGATCGCCGCGGGCATCTTCTCGACGAACTTGCGGCAGTCGGGATAGAAGCCGCGCGGGATGTCCTCCGCGAGACCGCCGGCCTGGAAGTAACGCGTGTGCATCCGGTAACCGGTGACGAGCTCGAACAGGTCGAGGATCGTCTCGCGTTCGCGGAAGCAGTACCAGAACATCGAGATCGCGCCGAGCTCGAGGCCGGACGTCCCGAGCCACACGAGGTGCGAGTGCAGACGGTTCAGTTCGGCCAGCAGCATTCGCATCCACGTCGCCTTGCGCGGCACCTCGATGGCGAGCAGCTTCTCGATCGCGAGGACGAACACGAGCTCGTTGTTCTGGAACGAGACGTAGTCGATGCGCGGCGCGTACGGAATCGCCTTCCACCACGTCTTCTGCTCCATGTTCTTCTCGAAGCCCGTGTGCAGGTAGCCGATCACCGCCTGCAGGCCGACGACCGTCTCCCCGTGGAGCTCGATCACGAGGCGCAGGACGCCGTGCGTCGACGGATGGTTCGGGCCGAAGTTGACCTCGAGGATGTCGCCGGTGTCGCGCAGCTCCTGCGAGACCTCGAGGATCGTCGGCACACGCGCCGGGATGCGCGACCCGTCGTAGATGCGCGCGCGCTCGGGAGCTACCGTCATGCGTCGAAGTCCCTGTTCCTCGTGTTCCCGACGTCCCGCTGGCAAGCGTCGGAGGACGTCACAGTGCAAGTAGCACGGGGCGTCCGACAGAGCGCGGCCAGCGGGGCGAGCCGTCCGCGGAGGCCGGCTCCGCCGGCCGGGAGCGGGCGGCGGTCGGGGGCGCGAGGGGTCATTCGGCGTTTGAGAAGCGCACCGGCTCGCCGCCGATCGGGTAGTCCTTGCGCAGCGGGTGGCCCTCCCAGTCGTCGTCCATGAGGATCCGCGCGAGGTTCGGGTGGCCCTCGACCGGGATGCCCATCATGTCCCACGCCTCGCGCTCGTGCCAGTCGGCCGTCGGCCAGACGCCGACGACGCTCGGCACGCTCTGGGCGTTGTCGAGCCACACCTTCACGCGCAGCCGCCGCGGCGAGCCGCGGTGCAGCGCGAGCAGGTGGTAGTTCATCGCGAAGCGCTTCGGCTTCGCCTCGGGGAGGCGCTGGAAGCCCTGCGTCATCGGGTCGTTGAGGTTGCGGCCGGCAGGTGTGCCGATGTAGCCGGACACGCCGGCGCTGCCCCAGCCGAGGTAGTCGGCGGCAGAGATATCGGAAAGGAAGTTGAAGCCTTCCTCGTCGCGCAGGTACGTGCATGCGTCGACGAGCGCGTCGCGGTCGACGACGATCGTCGTCTCGCCGAAACCGTCGGTGGTCGAGACATGCCCCGGGACCTGGTCCCACGCAACGTCCGTCACGACGCGACGCCTCGCACCTCGTACGCGGGCGGAACGCCCGCCTGCACGGCCTCGTGCAGGCGCAAGATTCCTTCCATGAGCTGCTCGGGACGCGGCGGGCAGCCCGGCACGTACACGTCGACGGCGACGATCTTGTCCACCCCCTGCAGCGTCGTGTAGTTGTTGAACATGCCGCCCGAGCTGGCGCACGCGCCCATCGCGATCACCCATTTCGGCTCCAGCATCTGGTCGTAGATCTGCCGCAGCGGCGCCGCCATCTTGTGCGCGACCCGGCCGGACACGATGAGCAGGTCTGCCTGGCGCGGCGAGGCGCGAAACGCCTCCATTCCGAAGCGTGCGATGTCGTACCGCGCGGAGACGATCGACATCATCTCGATCGCGCAGCATGCGAGCCCGAACGTGTCGGGCCACATCGACTTGGTCTGCGCCCACGCGACTGCCTTCTTCAGCGTCGACAGGCCGAGCCGCCGCTCGAGGTCGCCGATTTCCTCCTCGAACTTCCCCGGGCCCTTGCCGCGCCACATGACGCGCTCGCTGTGCAGCCCGTAGTCGGCGAGCCGCTTGTCCCGCTCTACTGCCATTCGAGCGCTCCCTTTCGCCAGACGTAGACGTATGCGAGCGCGAGGATGACGATGAAGAAGAGGAACTCGACGAACCCGAACCACTCGAGCCGGTGGAGGATCACCGCCAACGGGTAGAGAAAGACGATTTCAATGTCGAAGAGGATGAACAGCATCGCCGTCAGGTAGAAGCTGACGGTGAAGCGCCGCTGCTTCGCCGCTCCCGTCGACACGCCGGACTCGAACGGCACCGTTCGGGAACGCAGCCGGCGCGCCGGGCGCTGGGCGAACGCGAAGCTCATCACCATCATGGTCGAGGGGATGAGAATCGCGAACGTGGCGTAGATGAGGAACGGCAGCCAGTTGTCGAGCATCGCGATTCTCCCGCCTGTTGACCGGAACGAAGATTGACAGAAACCGTGTAGTCAAGCGCGAGTCGACTGTTACAAAGTCCGCCCGTTGGGTAGGCGCAGAGCACGTTGCTACGATGGCCCCGATGACCGAGATCCAGGAGCGCCTGACCGCGACGCCGCTCGTCTCGTTGACCGAGGCGGCGGCCACGAAGATCAAGCAGCTGCTCGCCGACGAGACCGACGTGGGAGTCCTGCGGATCGCGATCCAGGGCGGCGGCTGCTCCGGCTTCCAGTACGGGCTCGGCTTCGACACCGGCGCGGCCGAGGGCGATCTCGAGCTCGAGCAGCACGGCGTCACCGTCGTCATCGACCCGTTCAGCGCCCCGTACCTCCGCGGCGCCGAAGTCGACTACGTCGACTCGATCCAGGCCGCGGGCTTCGCGGTCAACAACCCCAACGCCGTCGCTTCGTGCGGCTGCGGCCACTCGTTCCAGGTGGCCGAAGGCGAGGAGCCCGAAGGCTCCGCCGGTGCGGGTTGCGGTTCGGGCTGCTCTCACTAGTACGCCGTTAGCATCGCCTCGATGACCGGGGCTCCACTGCGCGTCGCCGTCGTCGGCTCGGGGCCGGCGGGGTTCTACGCTGCGGGGGCACTGCTGGACGCCGACGTCCCGGTCGAGGTCGACATGCTCGAGCGGCTGCCGACGCCGTGGGGGCTCGTGCGGCTCGGCGTGGCGCCCGATCATCCGAAGCTGAAGACGGTCTCGCGCGCGTTCGAGCGGATCGCCGACAAGCCGGGCTTCCGCTTCGTCGGCAACGTCGAGATCGGGCGCGACCTGCACCACCGCGACCTGGCGAACCTCTACGACGCCGTGGTGTACGCCGTCGGAGCGCAAACCGACCGGCGCCTCGGGATTCCGGGCGAGGACTTGCCCGGCTCGTGGTCGGCGTTCGAGTTCGTCGCCTGGTACAACGGCCATCCCGATTACCAGGACCTCGAGTTCGACCTCGACGTGGAGCGCGCCGTCGTGATCGGGAACGGAAACGTCGCGCTCGACGTCGCGCGAATGCTCGCGCTGACGCCGGAGGAGCTTGCGCCGACGGATACGACCGACGCGGCGACCGAGGCGATCTCGAGCTCGCGCATCTCCGACATCGTCGTGCTCGGGCGCCGCGGCCCGGCCGAGGCGGCGTTCACGCCTGTCGAGCTGGGCGAGCTCGCGGATCTCGCGGGCGCCGACGTCGTCGTCGATCCGCACGAGCTCGAGGGCGTCCTCGACGAGTCGCCGGACACGCGCGTGAGGCGCAACCTCGAGACGTTGCACGAGCTCGCCTTGCGCGCACCGACGGGTAAGCCGAAGACGCTGCACCTGCGCTTCCTCGCGTCGCCGGTCGCGCTTCGCGGCAAGGATCGTGTCGAGGCGCTCGAGATCGTGCGCAACCGGCTCGAGGAGCGGGATGGGCGGCTCGTCGCCGTCGCGACGGACCAGCGCGAGACGATCCCGTGCGGTCTCGTCTTCCGCAGCGTCGGTTACCGCGGTGTCGCCCTGCCCGACGTTCCGTTCGACGAGGGGCGCGGCACGATCCGCAACGACCGCGGCCGGGTGCTCGACGACGCGGGCGAGCATGTTGCCGCGACGTACTGCGCAGGCTGGATCAAACGCGGGCCGACCGGCATCATCGGCACGAACAAGAAGGACGCGACGGAGACTGTCGGGCTGTTGCTCGAGGACGCCCGCGCCGGTCGCCTCACGCACGACGCCGGCAAGACCGCGGAGGCCGTCGACGCGCTCCTCGACGAACGCGGTGCTCGACGCGTCGTCTACACGGGCTGGCAGGCGATCGACTCCTCGGAGCGCTCGCGCGGCGAGCCGCTGGGTCGGCCGCGCGTGAAGCTCGTCACGTGGAACGAGCTGCTCGACGCCGCAGAGGCCGTCGCCGCCGAGACCTAACCCCATCGGGGGAGTGCGGTCCAGCGGCCGCTGCCGATGGACAACACGTGGCGTCAAGAATGGTCGAATGCCTCAACTGCGGAGCGACACGGCACATCTCGGCGCTCCCGTCGCGCCCGGGCTCGGTGCACGGGTGCGACCGCTGCGGCTACGTCGGCTGGGCCGATACGCAGTCGCTGACGGAGGCGTTGCGTCGCGCCTTGCGCGAGCACAGCGTCGACCAGCGCCGCCGATTCGCCATCTGGTAGCCGCGCAGTAGACTCGACCGCATGGCGAGGGCCGAGACTCGCGACGAGCTGTGGGGCGGTGAGACCACGAAGGCCATCAAGAACTTTCCTGTCTCGGGCGAGCCGATTCCGGCTCCCGTCGCGCGCTGGCTGGGACGGATCAAGGCCGCGGCCGCGCTCGTGAACGCGGAGCTCGGACTGCTCGACGAGGACAAGGCGGAGCGCATCGCCGACGCGGGCACGCGCATCGCGAACGGAGAGCTCGACGACCAGTTCCCGATCGACGTCTTCCAGACGGGCTCCGGAACGTCGTCGAACATGAACGCGAACGAGGTCATAGCGGCGCTCGCGGGCGAGGACGTGCACGTGAACGACGACGTGAACATGGGACAGTCGTCGAACGACGTCTTCCCCTCGGCGGTGCACCTAGCCGCACTCGGTGAGATCGTCAACGATCTCTTGCCTGCGCTCGACCGGCTCGGCGAGTCGCTCGAGGCGAAGGCGCGTGAGTTCGACGACGTCGTCAAGTCCGGTCGCACGCACTGGATGGACGCGGTGCCGGTCACGCTCGGACAGGAGTTCGCGGGGTC
>JBJMJE010000076.1:0-2607 GCA_045806505.1 Gaiellaceae bacterium | reverse complement strand
GGAGACGACGATGTTCGCGCACTCGCTGACGTGGCTGGCGCAGTAGATCCAGCCCTTGAACGACGCCTGCAAGAACTTGACCGCCGTGGCCTGATGGGCCTTGTCCTTCAGGTAGCTGCCCTTGACGAAGATGTCGTCCTGCAGCATGCCCGTGCCGAGGGTAGACATCTTGAAGACGTTCAGGTCCTTGAGCGTGTACAGCTTGCCAGTCTTCGGATTCTTCGCCTCGAGCACCTGCGCGAGCTCGTTGTACGTCATCGCCGATGCCGCGTCGATCTGCCGCTTCAGGAACGCGTTCATGTCGAACGGCTGCTGGAAGATCGTCACGCCCTTGTTGTGCACGGGATCCATCCCGTACTTGGCCAACGCGGCGAAGACTTCGAACTCGTTGCCGAACAGCCAGTTGCCGACCTTCTTGTTCTTCATCTTGGCGACGGTGTTGATGCCCGTGTCCTTCCAGGTCAACAGCGTCAGGCCGCTCTTGTTGAACACCTGCGAGATGCTGACGAGCGGGACGTTCTTCGCTCGCGACAGCATCAGGCTCGACAGCCAGTCGATGCCGAACTGCGCCTGTCCGCCCGCGACGACCTGCTCGGGGACGATGTTCGGCCCGCCGGGCTTGATCGTGACGTCGAGGCCGGCCTTCTCGTAGTAGCCCTTCGCCTTCGCGGCGTAGTAGCCCGCGAACTGCGCCTGCGTCACCCACTTCAACTGCAGCGTGACCTTCGTCAGCTTCCGCGAGTTGTCCACCCGCGTCGACGCTCCCGCCGCAGAGGCCAGCATGCCGGCGATCACGAGCATGCCAACGGCCCAGACCCACAACTTGCGACTCATCCGCCCTCCTTTAGTGCTTCGACCCGATACCCGTCGATTGTGCCCCATCTTTCACTCCTCTGTCGATGGCGCGCCCCGCAACGCCAGGCGCTCGAGGGCGGCGACGGCGAGATAGAAGGCGATCCCGAAGGCGCAGGCGACACCGATGCCGGCCCACGCCTCCTCGAAGTCGAAGGTCGCGTTGCGGCTGTTGATCAGGACACCGAGGGCTTCCGGCGCGCCACCGAAGTACTCGCCGACGATCGCGCCGATCATCGCGAGCACAGTCGCGATCTTCAGCGCCGTGAAGATGAAGGGAAGCGCCGTCGGAAAGCGGACGCGCCGGAAGATGTCGATCTCGCCGGCAGCGTAGGAACGCATCAGCTCGATCGACGAGGGGCGGACGGACGTCAGGCCGCGGATCGTGTTGACGAAGACGGGGAAGAAGCAGAGCACGGCGGCGATCGCCATCTTCGACGTCTTGCCGAACGGGCCGAACCACGCGTTCGTGATCGGCGCGAAGGCGATGATCGGAATCGCGCTCGCGGCGATCGCGTAGGGCTGGAGCGCGCGGCCGAGCCGGCGCCAGCGCGCGAGCACGATCGCGACGAGGATCCCGAGCCCGCAGCCGATCAGCCAGCCGCCGAACGCCTCCTGGAACGTGAACCAGCCGCCGTGGAGGAGCTCGCCGCGGTTGTCCCAGAAGTTGCCCGCGATCGCCGTGGGCGGCGGCGCGAGGAACCGCTTGATGTCGAACACCGCAATCGTCGTCTCCCAGATGACGAGCACGAGGACGAGCACGACCGCCGCCGGTAGCCAGTCGAGCGCTCTGCGCCCGACGCGCTGCGAGAGCGCGCCGCGCGGGATCGGCTGAACCGCGACCGGCTGTGCGCTCATTGCGCGACCGCGTCGAGGTCCGAGCCGAGGTGGAGCGCCTCGCGCACGCGCGTGACGAGCTCGAAGTACCGCGGCTCCTCGCGCGTCTGAGCGGCACGCGGGTACGGCAGGTCGATGTCGACGATGTTCGCGATACGGCCGGGGCGCGGGGACATCACAACGACGCGCGTCGAGAGGAACACCGCCTCTGCGATCGAGTGCGTCACGAAGACGACGGTGCTGAGGCTCGCCTCCCAGATCCGGAGCAGCTCCATGTTCAGCCGCTCGCGCGTCATCTCGTCGAGCGCGCCGAACGGCTCGTCCATGAGCAGGAGCGCGGGCGAGAACGCGAGCGCGCGCGCGATCGCGACGCGCATCTGCATGCCGCCCGACAGCTGCCACGGATGATGGTCGCCGAAGCCCTGCAGCTCGACGAGCTCGAGCATGTCGTCCACGCGGCTCTTGCGCCGCGCGCGGTCCCAGCCGAGCATCTCGAGCGGCAGCGCGACGTTCTTCGCAACCGTCCGCCAGTCGAAGAGGACCGAGTCCTGGAACACGATCCCGTAGTCGTGGTCGGCCCGCGCGCGCGGCGCCGGCTTGCCGTTCACCGTGACGGTGCCGCTCGTCGGCGGAATCAGGTCGCCGATGATGCGAAGCAGCGTCGACTTCCCGCAACCGGACGGGCCGATCAGCGAGACGAACTCGCCCGGCTCGATCGCGAGGTCGATGTCCTGCAGCGCGACGACATCGCCGCGCTCGAACCGCTTCGTCAGCTTCCGAATTTCGACGACGCTCAAGCCACGTGCTCCGGCGCCCGCGTCACGACGAGCTTCTCCGCGATGACGATGACGAGGAAGAACGCGATCCCGAGTGCGGCCGCGATGACGTTCGTCGCCCAGAGATTCTGCGGGCTGAGCG
>JBJMJE010000075.1:0-14763 GCA_045806505.1 Gaiellaceae bacterium | reverse complement strand
GTCCGTCGAGATCGACGACGTCGAGGGAATCACCATTCTCGGGATCAACCCGCCGGCGCTGACGCCGTCGTCGCGGTTCCTGAAGCGGACGATGGACATCTCGATCGCGTCGTTCGTCCTCGTGCTGACGCTGCCGATCCTCCTGCTTGCGGCGCTGGCGGTGAGGACGACCTCGCGCGGACCGGCGCTGTTCCGCCAGGAGCGCATCGGACGCAAGGGCCGGCGCTTCCGGATCGTGAAGCTGCGCACGATGGTCGCCGATGCGGAGAGTCAGGCGGACTCCCTGCGCGAGCTCAGCCGCCACCCGGCCTGGCTACTCCTCGACGACGACCCGCGGATCACACCGGTCGGCCGCGTCCTCCGGCACACATCGATCGACGAGCTGCCGCAGCTCTGGAACGTCGTGCGCGGCGACATGAGCCTCGTGGGTCCGCGGCCGCTCCCGGTGGCCGAGGACGAGCGCATCAGCGGCTGGGGCCGTCGGCGCCTGGACCTCACGCCGGGGATTACCGGGTTGTGGCAGGTGCTCGGCCGAACGACGATCCCGTTCGAGGAGATGGTGAAGCTGGACTACCTCTACGTGACGAACTGGTCGCTGTGGCAGGACGTGCGGTTGCTGATCCACACGCTGCCGATCGTGCTGCGTCGGAGAGGAGTGAACTAGGCCGCAAAGTCCGCGACCGCAGCCACGACCTGCTCGACCTGCGCGCGCTCGAGCTCGGGATACATCGGCAGTGAAAGCTGCGTGCGAGCGCGCGCCTCCGCGCCCGGAAAGGCCGCCTCGCGGTAGCCGAGACGATCGCGCAGCGCAGGCTGGAGATGCAACGGCAGCGGGTAGTGGACGCCGGTGCCGATCTCGCGCTCCGCGAGCGCCGCACGAAGCTCGTCGCGCCGACCCGACCGCACGACGTACAGGTGCCAGACGTGCTCGGCCCACGGCGCCACGGTTGGCAGCTCGACGCCTGCCAGCATCTCGGTGTACCACGCGGCGACCTCACGCCGCCGCTCGTTCCACGAGTCGAGGTGCCGCAGCTTCACGCGCAGCGCCGCAGCCTGCAAGGTGTCGAGGCGCTCGTTCCAGCCCGCGACGACGTGGACGCCCTTCGTCTCCTCGCCCAGGCGGGCGAGCAGGCGGATGCGCGCTGCGAGTTCCTCGTCGTCGGTCGTCACGGCACCGCCGTCGCCCAGCGCGCCGAGGTTCTTGCTGGGATAGAAGCTGAAGGCGGCGAAGCGCCCGAACGTCCCCACTCGACGCCCTTCATACCGCGCGCCGTGCGCCTGGCACGCGTCCTCGACGAGCGCGATCCCGCGAGCGTCGCACAGCTCGCCGAGCGGCCGCAGGTTGGCGGGCTGTCCGTACAGGTGGACGGCGACGAGCGCGCGCGTCCGCTCGGTCACAGCGGAGGCGGCGGCGTCGACGTCGATGAGCCCCGTCGTCTCGTCGCAATCGACGAGGACGATGGTCGCGCCCAGCTTCACCGCCGGCGACACGGATGCGACGAACGTGCTCGCCGGCGCGATGACCTCGTCCCCCGGGCCGATGCCGAGCGCCTCCAGCCCGAGCTGGATCGCGGCCGTGCCCGAGTTGACTCCGACGCAGGTGCGCGCGCCCACGTATGAGGCGAACTCCTCCTCGAACCGCGCGACGTCGTCACCGAGGATGTAGTCGCCCCGCGCCGCGGCATCCAGCAGTGCGCGCTCGAGCTCGTCCTGCAGGGACGCGTACTGCGCCCGGAGATCGACGAACGGGATCAGCGGACGAGCGCGAGCTCTTCGAGCGCCACGACGCGGCCTCCGTCGCGCAACGACTCGTCGGCCGCCTCCAGCACGCGCACGACATTCGTGCCGGCCTTCCCGTCGCTCTCGGGCGTCAGGCCACGGCGGCAGCACTCGAGGAAGTGGTCGAGCTGCGCACGCAGGGGCTCGACTCCTGCGATCTGCGGGACGTGCACAGGGATCGGCGGCAGCATCGCCTTGCGCTTGTCCGGCCCCGCGTCGTGCGTGCCGTTCGTGCTGAGCGACGCGGTGTCGAAGATCTCGAGCTTCTGCGCGGGCACGGTGTCGTCGAACACCGCGACGCGCCGGCCGCCGGTCAGCGTCAGCGACCTAACCTTCCGCGGCGCGAGCCACGAGAGCTGGACGTCTGCCGAGAGCGTGTCGTCGTAGAAGAGTCGCAGGAACGTGATGTCCTCGCGGCCCCGGACCAGGATGGATTGGCCGCCGGCGCTGACTGCGATCGGCGTCCTGCGCAGAACGTACTGGAGGATCGAGATCGGGTGCGGCGCGAGATCCCAGAGCGCGCTCACGTCGCGCCGGACGGGCCCCGGCGCGGCCCAGACTGCGTGCGCGTGCACACTCGGACCGAGTTCCTCCACCGCCGCGAGCTCGCGCATCGCCCGGACGGCGGCGTTGTAGACGAACGTGTGGCCGACGAACAGCGTGCGACCTGCGGCGTCCGCGACCGAGATCAGGTGCTCGCAGCCGGCCGCGCTCATCGTCAGCGGTTTCTCGCACAGCACGTGTTTGCCGGCCTGGAGCGCCGCGAGTACCAGCTCGTAGTGCGTCGTCGCGGGAGTCGCCACTACGACGGCGTCCACGTCGTCGGCGCGAACGGCCTCGAGCGCATCGGTCGACCCGCGCGCCTCTGGTGCGACCTCGCACGTGTAGGCGACCATCTCCTCGGACGCATCGCACACGACGGCGAGATCGACGTCCTTCAGCCCGGTGACGAGCCGCACGTAGTTCTGGCCCCAGTAGCCGAGCCCCGCCAAGGCAAACCTCATTCGCGCGCCCCGTGGTCGCCCTGCGAACGTCCAAAGCCGATCATGTTGCTCCCCTGGGTCATGAGACCATGTCCTATCGCCGCGACAGCCTCGTCGAAGCGCTGCCTCCTCGTACGGCCCGATCTGGATCGCGGATGCTAACAACGCACCGCTTCGACCTGCGTCAAATGCTCGGCAGCGGCGCGAGCGGGTTCAGCCGCTGCGCCCGCTCGAGGCTTCGCAGCGCCTCGTCGATCGCTCCCGCCTTCGTCTCGAGGCGCGAACGGATGAGCCAGAGCGACCAGTCGCGCGAGTCGCGGTCGATCGCGTCGCGAACGGCGGCGCGCGCCGCTTCGATTTGCCCGGCCTGCTCGTACACGAGCGCGAGCTGAACGTACGGCGACGCCGCCCACGGCATCAGATCCTTCGCGCTTCGCGCACGATCGACGGCGGTGTTCGCGTCCTCACGCCGCACGGCGGCCTGGCTTTCGTCGAGGCGAATCTGCGCGACGTAAGGGAGCGCCTGAAGTACCACGACGACCAGCGCGACAGCCGCGGCGACTCCTCGCCACGGCAGCGGTGCGGAGATCGCCGGCGCGGGCTCGGACGTGTCGCGCTCGAGCAGCGCGGCGAGGGCGACGAAGCCGATCACGGCCACGGCCGTGAGCTCCCACATCCAGTCGACGCCGAGCGCGACGGCGAGAGCGATGACCACGGCCGCGAGCGCGGGAGCCTCGGCTCCGCTTCCCGGGATTCGCCAGGCGCGACGAACACCGGCGACTATCCCCAGCAAGAGCATTCCGACGACGAGCGCGAAGCCGACGATGCCGAGTTCCCCGAGCGTTTCGATGTACAGCGAGTGCGCGTCGAGCGCGAAGTTGCCGACGGGGCGGTCGCGCTCCCACCACTCGCGATACGACCCGGCACCGCCGCCGACGAGCGGGTGCGCCTTGAACTCGTCCGCGGCAACGGTCCAGTACTGCCAGCGCCCGTTGCCGCTTCCCGACAGCAGGTGCGCCGTGACGTAGTCGCTCGCCTGAACCGTCGCCCCGGCGGACGGCGACTGCTTGAAGCTCTCGAAGCGCTGCTTCGGGTTGCTCGCGATCACGCCGATGACGACGACCGCGACGATGCCGATCAGCAGCGTGCGATCGACGCGCTCCGAGCGCGGCCGGCGCGGGAGCACGAAACGGTCGGCGAGCACGTAGACGCCGGCCGCGCCGACCGCGCATACGACGACGACGAACGCGGCTGCGTGTCCCTGACCCGTCGCGGCGGGAGCGGTTGGAACGTTCACGAGCTGCGAGCGTGCGTGCACGAACGAGACTGCGACGGCGCTCGCGACTCCGGCCACCGCGAGCGCCGCAAGCGTCAGGAGGCGGTCGCGCGCGAGCACGAGGAACGCCACGATGCCCACGGCGAAGGTGACGGCGCCGCCGCGCGACGACGCGAGGTACACCGTGACGGTCAGCAGCGGAAAGGGCGCGACGGCAAACGCGCGGGCGAGCGGCGATGCGGCGCGGGTCGCGCTCCGCAGCAGAAGCGGACACGCGAGCGCCACGAAGATCGCGAGGGCGTTCCAGTAGCCGACCGGGAAGCTCAGCCGCGTGTCCGCAACCGGCAGGAACCGGTACTGCGAACCCGACGAGACGACGCTCGGAAAGAAGCGCGTGGTCAGCGCGATCACCGCGACGGCGACGGCGGCGAGAGCGATGCCGTCGGCCACGTGCCTTCGGCTGACGTATGCCATGAACGCTACGGCGAGCGCGAAGACGCCGAGGTACAGGAGCACGCGCACGAACTCGCCGTACGCCGCCTCGGCGTCGTGCGACCAGGCAATCGAGAGCGCCGTCCACCCCGCGTACGCGGCGAGCAGTGCGCCGACGCCGAGCGTCGCGCGTGTCGGTAGCCGGCGCGGCCACAGGCGCACCAGGGCGCCGACGCCGAGGATCCACCACACGACGATCGCGAGGCCCGTCCGCTTCTCGAGCGCGTACGTGCCGTTGTCGTAGGCGATCCAGGCGAGCGCCGCCGCGACTGCGATCGCGACAACCGGTCCGGTCCGGCGCCTGCGGACGACACGGCGCTCACGCGTGACGGCGCTCGTGTCCGGCGAGAGGACGTCGGTCACTGACGCCGAGGCTAGCCGAGGGGCGGCGCGGCCGACGCTGCTAGCGTGGTCGCCGGATGAAGGGCAGGAGGCTCATCCACGTGGTCGGTGCAACGATCGTCGCCTGCGTCGCGGCACCTGTTGCGCTCGCAGGAGGGCCGCCGCCGCCCGCGATCGCGCAGTACGTGGAGACCGCTCCGGCCGCCGGCGGCGCGACCGTCACGGGGTACGGGAAGACGCACGTCCGCCAGCTCCCGAAGCCGATCGTCGAGCAGATCGAGAAGCAAGCCCCGCCCGCAGCGGCCGCCGCACTCGAGACGGTCGCGACCTCGTCTCAGTTCGGCGCGCCGCAGTCGACGCTCCACCTGGCGCCGAGGCATCGCGTCTACCGAAAGCATCGTCCGGAACAGCGCGCAGCCCGGAACGGCTCCGGCGCGAGATCCGCGGCGCCCGCGACCGCGGCCGTCACGAACGGCAGCGGGGACAGCAGCATGGCCGGCCTCGGCGTCGTGCTCGTGCTCGTCACCGCGACGATGGCCGCGGTCGGCATCCGCAACCGCTAGCTTCGCGCGTCCTCGTAGGCCGCGAGCGTCGCGTCGATCACGCGCGGCCAGGAGCAGAGCTCGCGCACGCGCTCCCGTGCGTTCGTTCCCAGCCGGCGCCGGACCTCGCGGTCGGCGAGCAGCCGTTCGAGCGCGCTGCGGAGCGCCTCGACATCGCCCGCCGGCACCGCCAGGCCCGTCTCGCCGTCAAGCACGAGGTCGCGCAGGCCGCCGACGTCGCTCGCGACGACGGCGCGGCCGTGCGCCATCGCCTCGGCGCACGCCACGCCGAAGCCCTCGCGGTGCGACGGGCACGCGACCACCGCCGCGCGCGCATACAGCGACGCGAGCTCGTCCGGCGGCAACCACCCGAGCGTTTCCGGGACCCGAGCGCGCAGCGGCCCGTCGCCGGCGACGACGAGCTTGTGGCCGCGCGCAGCCTCGACGAGCTCGAGGATTCCTTTCTCCCGCGACAGTCGTCCCGCGAAGAGGATCTCCGGCGGCTCCGCCTCCTCGCCCACCGAGTCGGGCAGCTCGACGCCGTTCGGGACGACGCGGACGTCGTGCGCGCCGAGGGCGCGCAACTCGTCCGCGAGCGCGTTCGACACCGCCAGGACGACGTTCATCCGGCCGACGATCGCGCGTGCGAGCGGACGCGCGCGGCGCGCGAGCTCCACGTCCGTCCCGTGCACCGTCAGCACGACGGGGCGGCGCGTCGCGAGCGCCACCGCGCCCGCCGGAAGCCAGTGCGCGTGGACGACGTCCGCGTCCCGCGCCGCGGGCCGGGCGGCGCGCACGAACGAGGCGAAAAAGAGCGGCAGCGCGAGTACGAGCCACGGACGCCTGCGCAGATTCCCGGCGACGCCCGCACCGTATGCGACACCGAAGTGGCGGAACGACACCGGCGACACGACCTCCACCACGACGCCGCGCTCGCGCAGCCTCTCGACACCGTCGGCCACGAACCGCCCGGCGGCGTCGCCCGCGAACCGCGGGTACGACGTCGTCAGAACGGCGACCTTCACGCGAGCTCGTGCACGAGCGCCGCAAGCTCGGCGACGCGCGCGCGCCGGTCTACCCGCTCACGCGCCTCGTCGCCGAGCTCGACGCTGAGCTCGCCACGCTTCCAGCGGTCGTGCAGCTGGACGAGCGCCGTGCGAAGCGCATCGACGTCCTCGGCCGGCGCGACGATGCCCGCGCCGATCTCCTCGATCAGGCGCCCCGCAGCACCGTCCGGAGGAACCGCGGCGAGGATGGGACGCCCGGCGGCGACGTACTCGAACACCTTGCCGGGGATGACGCCCGTGCCGCGTCCGCCCGCGTCGGCCGCGATCAGGAGCAACGCCTCGGAGTCGCGCTGCAGCTCGAGCGAGCGGCGGCGCGGCACGAAGGGCATCACCTCGATCCGCTCGCCGAGCCCGAGCGAGTCGGCGAATTCGCGGTCGGCCGCACGGAACCCGCCGACGAAGCGCGCGACGACGTCTTCGAGCCCGGACTCGGCGAGCGCGCGCAGAAACGGCTTAGGATCGCGCTTGCCGAAGAATGCGCCGGTGTGCGTGATCCGGAAGCGCTCGCCCGGCGTGAACTCCATGCCTTCGAAGTCGTCGAAGTCGCTGCCGTTTCGGATCGTCACGAGACGGCCTGCGGGCGAGAGCGCGAGCATCTCCTCGGAGATCGCGTCGAACGCCGTGACGATCGCGTCGGCGTGTCGCGCGACGACGCCGCCGACGGCCCGGACGGTCTGCCCCTTCAGGCGCACGGCGGCGGTGTCGGAGCGTCTGTCCTGGTGCGCGAGCAGCGAGTCGCGGAGGTCCGCGATCCAGCGCGCGCCGGTCGCGCGCCGCACGGCTGCGCCGACGAGGTGCACCGAGCCGGGCGGCGACGTCGTGATCACGACGTCGATGCCCTCGGTGCGCGCGATCTTCAGCGCCGCCGGGATCGCAGTCAGGTTCCAGGTCGCGGCCTCGTCGGGGACGATCAGCCGCCGCGGCAGGAGTCGAGCCTGGGTCGCGATGCGCTCCAGCCCCGTCTTCCCGTGCAGCTCCTCCGACGGCAGCCGCCCGCGTGGCCCGAGGTACCGAACGCGGTGCACCCACGCCTGCGTCGGCGGCAGCAGCTCGGGATCCATGTGCACCCAGCGCGGGTTGTCGGGTGCGAGGACGTGCGTCTCGATCCCGAGCGACGGCAGATGTGTCGCGAACTTGAGCGGACGCTGCACGCCGCCGCCGCCCGCCGGCGGGAAGTAGAGGGTCACGAGCAGGACTTTTGTCATGAAGAGGTGGTCATGAGAGGCGGTAGAGCGCGAACCGCGCGTCCCTGTATACCGGGCGCAAGCCGACCGCCGGGTGCGGCTCCGTACGCGCGATGACGAGCCAGCGCGCGCCGTAGCGCCGCGGGATCGCGAGGTCGCCGCTGCGGTAGAAGGCGATCACGTCCCGGCGCCGCTCGTACGGACGGTTCTGCGTCGTATCCGCGACATGCGCGGGAGGCGCGGCGACGATCAGCACCGGCGCCGCGGCCGCGATGCGGTAGCTCGTCGCTGGATCCGAGAAGACGACGCCGCGCGGCGGGACGTCGTCGCGCAGCGCGCGCACGAGCCCCGGCGTCAACGCGCGCGGATCGACCGACGCCACGGGGTCCCAGCGCGTGAAGCCGTGAACGGCGACCGGCAGCAGAAACAGCGCGGCCGCAAGGCCGGGTAGCCAGCCCTCCCGATCGAGCGACAGGCGCCGCGCGAGCGGCGACACGACGAGCGCGACCAGACCTGCCGCCGCCGCGAACCACACCACCTCGCCCGGGCCACCGTTCTCGAGCCGGAAGCCGAAGTCCCCCGGCCAGAGCGTCTGGAAGACGACGCCCGCCGCGAGCGCGAGCGGCAGCACGAAGATCCCGAGCAGGAAGCTCAGAACCGAGACACCTCCCGCGAACGCGAACGCAAACGGCAGGAACCCCGCGGCGCGACGCGATTGGGACAGCGACAACGCGTCGGACAGGTGCTCGAACAGAAACGGCACGAGCATCACGGCGAGCACGGCGACCGACCCGCCGAGGACGAGCTGCGCCCAGCGGCGCCGCCACGCGAGCACCGCGAGCGGTAAGAGGACGAGGCCGGCAACGGCAACGGCGCCGCTCCGCGCGAAGACTCCCGGCGCGAGGTGGTAGCTGGAGCCGTTCACGACGAGCTGGTCCCGGTAATGCCCGAGCGCTCGCCGAAGCTCGACCGACGACGGCGCGTGCGACACCGTGTCGCGCGCGATCGGAAGCAGTGCGAGTGAAACGGCCGCCGTCGGGAGGCCGACGGCTGCGAGCGCGGCTGCGATCCGCCAGGCCGTACGCGGCTCCGCGAGCAGCTCCGCGACGAGCCAGCCCGCGAGCGGAATGCACAGGAACGCGGCGTAGGTCGGATGGACGAGCGCGAGCGCCGCCGAGGCGACCACCGCGCTCGCGAGCAGCGGCACGGCGGGCGCGCGCACGTACGCGAAGACGAGCGCGAGGACGGCCGGCACGAGCAGCTGTCGCGCCGTCGGCGCCGGCCGCACGAGCAGCGGATACGTGCCGCCGTGACCCGCTGCGAAGCCGACGAGCGCGATCTGCGCAGCGGCCGCCGCGCCGGCGAGCGCCGCTGAGTCGAACAACGCGTAGCCGGCCTCGTACGCGATCACGACCGCGAGCGGCAGCAGCAGTGCGCTCTCGTGCTGGACGACGAGGGCGGGGTCGACACCCGCCAGCTTCGACACGGCGGCGAGGAACGCATGCCAGAGCGGAAACGCGTATCCCGGATGGAGTCCACCGTGCACGAGCTCGTCCATCCGCCACAGCGACAGCGACCCGAGATCCACGAGCTTGCGCACGCGCGCGAGGTGGAACGGGCTGTCCCCTGCGAGCACCGTCGGCGCCACGTGCCAGAGGAGGACGCCGAGCACGAGTCCCGCGCCGGCTGCGAGCCAGCGCCGTGGGATCTCCGGCTCGAGCTCGCGCGCCGGCACGACCGGCGCGACCACCGTAACGCCGAGCAGCAGCCACAGGACGAGCGCGAACGACGTGTGCACGAGGAAGACGACGCCCACCGCGGCGCCGACCACCGCGAGCGTCCAGGCGAGCGCCGCCGCGATTGTCCGCAGGCCGAGCGCGCGCGCGATCAATCCTCCCGGCACGAGGACAGCGAGCGTCGCCGCGCCGAGGCGCACGAAGAGGCCGGCGCCGTCGGCCGGCAGGAGCCGCGAGAGGCCGAGCGCGAGGAGCACCGCCGCCACGTATGCGGCGCGGCGGATCACGTCGAACGCAAGAGCTCCGGCACCGGGCTCGATGCAAGCCAACGCGCAACGCGCAGGTACTGCCGGTCGCGCGGCGCGCGGAGCAGACAGCCGACGAACATGATCCAGCGCGCGCTTTCGGCCGCGTGGAGTCCCTGGTGCTTCGCGAGGAAGCGCAAGTGCCCTCGCACGTTCTCGCGGAACAGGCGGCCGCCGTGCGCGGCGCCGTAGACGTGCACGAACTCGGCTTCGGGCGTGAACCACACCTGCCAGCCGGCTTCGCGGAAGCGGAAGCACCAGTCCGTCTCCTCGCTGAAGAGGAAGAAGTCCTCGTCGAGCGGCCCGACCTCGTCGATCGCCGCGCGCCGCACGAGCATCACCGCGCCCATGACGAACTCGGCGGTGCGCGCCTCGTCGTGCTCGAAGCCTTCCGCATAGAACGCGTTCAGCGCGCGTGACCGCGGTGCGAGCTTGCGCAGGAAGAGGTACTCGGTCGCGATGCGCCACGGCGTCGGGAAGGCGCGCACCGACGGCTGCAGCCGCCCATCCGGATGGCGCAGTCGAGGGCCGACGACGGCGGCGCGGGGACGCGCGTCGGCAAAAGCGGCAAGGCGTTCGACGGCGCCGTCGCTCGCCCACGCGTCGGCGTTGAGGATCAGGACGTAGTCACGTTCTGTCTCGCGGATGCCGCGGTTCCAACCGGCGCCGAGCCCGAGATTCTGCTGCTCGAACACCCGTACATCGGGAAACCGCGCGCGCAGGAACTCGAGCGTCCCGTCGCTCGAGCCGTGGTCGACGACGACGACGTCATAGCCGGCGACCGATTCGAGACAGCGTTCGATCCACGGCATCGCGTTGTACGTGACGATGACGACCGAGACGTCGTCGCGCGTCACGAATGCGCCGCGTGCACCCAGTGCGGACCGCCCCACGAGAGGTCGTACGGATAGTGGTGGACGACGTGCGCCCAGATCGTCCACGCGATCCAGCGGCTCGTCCCGTAGAAGAAGGCGGCGCGGTAGAGGATGAGCAACGCGGCCATCGGGACCGCTTTGTTGGCGATCCGCCAGAAGCCGTCCGCCGTGAAGACACGCTGCTCGAAGTACGAGCGCGTCAGCACCTGCCAGCTGTAGAAGCCGTACACGATCCAGACGAGATCCCACATGCCGCCGAGCCCGCTGAAGTACGCGGCGGCGTCCGTGTTGCGTCCCGTCTGCCCCGCGTAGGCCCACGCCCCGACCGAGAAGTGGTACGTCCACGGGAAGAACAACATCGTCCCGACGGTGTCGCCGGCATCCGTGAGCGCGTGCGCCCACTGCCCGATCATGAAGCTGACGCCCCAGTTCTTGCTGCCGAGGACCTTCCAGAAGATGAGGCAGACGACGGCGCCGTAGAGGAACGAGTGCGTGAAGCCGAGACCGGGCCACCCGCGGTGGAACTGCGCAGGGTCCGTGGCCTTCAGCTTCCACGGGCCCAGGTGAATGCCGTAGACGTACCACTTCGTCATCAGGTCCGGTGCGTAGGAGCCGAGCAGCAGCGGCACGAACGCGATCTTCAGGCGCGAATGCCGCTGGATGGCGTACGGCTCGAGATCATGGGCCGCCCAGCTCAGATGATCCTCCGCAGGATCGCCGGGACGAGCCACACCGCGAGGAGCAGGAACGCGCACGCGACGAACACCGAGAGGAGGAAGTCCGTCGTCAGCACGCCGATCGTGATGTAGATCGCAGCAGCACCGGCGTAGCCGAGCAGCGTGACGAACTGACGCCGGTCCGGCCGCTTCATTCCGCAACCTTGCAGTCGCACGTCCGCTCGCCGAAGACGATGCTGCGGCCGCACTCGAGGCACTCGCGCAGGGCGCGGCGACGCTGCCGAAGCAACCGCTGGAAGCGTGGCGCGCCGACGACTGCCGCTGCCACGAGCGCGGCGAGTATCGCCGCGAGCTCGGGGTCGATCGTCACGTGCTCGCTTCGGTCGGCCGCGGCGCTCGGCGGCGGACGCTCTCCCAGCCGAGGATCAGCGCGCCCGGGATCGAGATGGTGATCGTCACGACGAAGAACAGGAAGCCGGTCGCGAAGGCTCGGTCGGCGTCGACGCCGAGCCCGCCGAGGAAGCTGACGAAGAACGACTCGCGCACCGCGATGCCGTTGATCGTGAACGGGACGAGCAGCACGAGGAAGAGCAGCGGCCCCATCACGTAGTAGACGCGCGGCGAGAGATCGACGCCGACGGCCTTTGCCGCAGCCCAGATCGCGAGCACGCGCACGGCCTGCACGACGATGGTGAGCGCGAAGACGCCGACGAGCAACCGCGGCCTGTCGCGATACGCGTGGATCGCCTCGTAGACGGAGCGGGTGATCCGCTCGAGTCGCACCTTGCGCAACAGCGGGACGAACCACGCGAGAAGGCGCCGCGCGCGCCGCGAGAACAGCAGGATCGCGAGCACGATCGTCGCGAGCACGAAGCCGAGCTCGACCCAGATGTAGGGGCCGATGTCGTAGCTGCCGACGGCCAGTGCGAAGCCGACGGCCGCGAGCGTGACGGTTGCTGCGCCGCCGAGCGCCCGTTCGAGCAGCACCGTCCCGGTCACCGGCCCCGTCTTGCCGGGATGGCGGCGCGACGTCTCGAAGATCCTCATCGCGTCGCCGCCGATCGACGTCGGCAGGATCTGCCCCGCGGTATACGCGACGAAATACGCGCGCACGAGCCAGGCGAGCCGGTCCGGGATCGATTGCGCCAGCAGCAGGCGCTGCCATCGCCAGGCCATCGGCCAGACCGTGCCGGCCATGATCGCGACGGCGAGGAGGTACCAGCCGAGGCTCGCGTGCGACAGGACGTCCCACGTCTCGGACAGGTCGATCTTCGAGAGGAGGTAGGCGAGCGCGAGTCCCGTGATGACGAGCGTCAGGGCGAAGCGGGTCGCGCGGCGCATCCCGACTCAGCGTAGTCCGCTGAACCGCGCGTGTACGCGCCGTAGGGCGTCGATCGCATCGCCGATGTCCTCGTCGGAATGCGCCGGCGACAGCGGCAGCGAGAGAACCTCGCCGCCCGCGTGCTCGGCAACGGGACAGTCGGCGGTGAAGCGTTCGCGGTACCAGGCGAGCCGGTGCACCGGCAGGAAGTGGATGCTCGTCGACACGAGCTCGTCCGAGAGCGCGCGCTGGTAGTCGTCCCGTGTCGCGCCCGCGCGGTCGGCGTCCACGCGAACCACGTACAGATGGAGTGCGTGCACGTCGCGAGCGTCGCGGGCCAGCGGCGTGATCCCGTCCAGATCGGCGACGGCGCCGTCGTAGAGAGCGAACTGGCGTGCGCGCAGTTCGCGGTGGCGCTCGAGCTTGTCGAGCTGGACGAGCGCGATCGCGGCCAGGACGTCCGAGAGATTCGCCTTGTAGCCCGGCACCGGGATGTCGTAGAGCGAGCCGTGGCCGCGACGCATCAGGCGCAGGTCCTGCACGGCCTCGGCGACGCGCGGATCGTTGGTCGCGAGCAGCCCGCCCTCGCCGGCAGCGACGTTCTTCGTCGCGTACAGCGAGAAGCAGGTCGCCGCCGAGAGTCCCCCGAGCTTGCGTCCGCGGTACGCCGACTCGAATGCGTGCGCCGCGTCCTCGACGACCGGGATGCCGAGCGCCCAGAGCGGGTCCATGTCCGCCGGCTGGCCATAGAGATGCACCGGCATGACGGCCTTCGTCCGCTCCGTGACCGCCGCGGAGACGCCGGCAGGGTCGATGTTGAGCGTGTCGTCCTGCACGTCCACGAAGACCGGCGTCGCGCCCGTGTGGACGATCACGTTCGCCGTCGCGGGCCAGGTGATCGGCGTCGTGATCACCTCGTCGCCGGGCCCGACGTCGAGCGCCACGAGCGCGAGGTGCAGCGCGGCCGTGCCCGACGCGAGCGCGAGGACGTGCTCCGCCTCGAGGTACTCGGCCGCGCGCCGCTCGAGCTCGGCCGCCGACGGGCCGGTCGTCAGCCAGCCGGAGCGCAGCGTCGCGGCGACGGCGGCGATCTCCTCCTCACCGATCGCGGGCGGCTGGAAGCCGAGCGTCGTGGTGCGGCGGCGGTCAGACGAGAGCTTCTGCATCGGCGATCTCGAAGCGTATGGCGTCGGCGGCGGCGGCAGCGCGCTCGAGCGCCTGCTCCCGCGAGTCGCCGACGGCGAGCACGGCACCGGCCCGGTCGGCCCCGCGGCGCAGGGGCCCGAAGACGAAGCCGGGACGCCGGTAGACACGCACCAGCTCGATTCCGGGCAGCGCGCGTGCCTCCTCCACGCCGCGCACCTCCGCGAGGGGTCCCGGTGGTGGGACGAGGAACCGGACGAGCGCGGCGCCGACGCGAGGCGACGCCACGAGCCCTCCGTCGTCGACCGTCTCCCCGAGGGCGGCCGAGAGCGCGAGCGCGTTGAGGTCGACGCCGAGCGCCAGCCGGCAGAGCTCCGCGTCGTGCCCGCCGCCGAGGCGCGCCGCCAGCTCGATCACCTGCGGCCCATCGTCGCCGGCGAGCACCTGCACGTAGACCGGGCCGTTCTCGATCCCGAGCGCGGCCGCGGCGCTCTGCGCGGCGCGGCACGCCTCCTCGACGACGCCGGGCTCCAGCGAGCTCGGCCACACGTGCGCGAGCGCGACACCGAACGCGGGGGGCTCCGCGAGCTGCCGGTCGGTGATCGTGAGCGGATGGAACTCGCCCTCGCGGAGGAACGCGTTCACCGTCAGCTCGCGGCCGGGGGCATAGCGCTCGACGATCGCGGTGCCCGCGCGGGCGGCCCCGAGCGCCTCCTCGGCCGCCGGCCCGATCTGCTCCTCGCGGCGAACGAGGCCGAGCCCCCGCTGCCCCTGACGGTCCGGCGCCTTCACCACGACGGGCAGCCCGAGCCGCGCGGCCGCCGCGCGCACCTCGTCCGGGCTTCGCGAAAGCTCCCACGGCGGCTGCGGCACGCCCGCCTCGCGGAAGCGCTCTCGCTGCTTCAGCTTCGACGTCGCGAGCACCGCCTGCGCTCCCGAGAGCGGGTGCGGGAGCCCGCGCCGCTCCGCCACGCGCGCGGCGACCGCGACGGGCCAGTCGATCCCGGGCGCGATCAGGCCCTCCACGCCCTCGGCCTCGGC
>JBJMJE010000074.1:0-13050 GCA_045806505.1 Gaiellaceae bacterium | reverse complement strand
CCTCGAACTTGTATCCCGGTCCGCCGCTGCCGGTCCCCGTCGGATCGCCGCCCTGGATCATGAAATCCGGGATGACGCGATGGAAGATGACGCCGTCATAGAACCCGTCGCGCGCGAGCTTCTTGAAGTTCTCGACCGTCTTCGGCGCGTCGTCGTCGAAGAGCTCGACGGCGATGGCGCCCTTGTTCGTATGGAGTGTCGCGGCGCTCATCGAAGTCGGTCAGCGTACTGCTCGAGCGCCGACGCCGTCGGCTGGATATGGCCGGAGCCGAGGGCCTCGATCACCTCGCGCGCGAGCTCGTTGGCCTCGTCGTCCTGCTCCGGGTCGAGCACGGTATTGACCGTGGCCGCAACGTGGCCGTCGATCCGCAGCTCGAGGATCACCGTCTCTTCCTCACGCTCCGGGAGGTAGCTGTCGTGCGCCATGCCGATCCGGAGCTGGGCCGTTCGCCCGTCCGGGAGCGTCAGATCCTGCTCGATCGAAGAGCCGTGGAGGGACATGGACGCTGGATTCTTCACGAAACGCGAAGGAGACGTCCGGCCCGTACGTGATTCTCTGCGCGATGGCAGATCGCGTCATCCGTTTCCGGGTGCGGACCATCCTCGCGGTCTTCGCGCTCGCGATTGCGGTCTGGACGGTGTTGCACGTCATCTCGGTCGCCCGCCACGTGCTCGTCTGGGTCGCTGTCTCGATCTTCCTCGCACTCGCCATGAACCCGCTCGTCGAGTTGCTGCAGCGCCGCGGCATCAAGCGGCGAGGCCTCGCCGCCGGCACGGCGTTCCTGCTCGTGATCCTCGTCATCGCAGGCATCGGGGCGATCTTCATTCCGACGCTCGTCGACAACGTGAACAAGTTCACCGACGCCGTCCCGGGCTACGTCGACGACCTCACGAAGGGCAAGGGCCGGTTCGGTTTCCTCGAGACGAAGTACCACGTCGTCGAGAAGGTGCGCGAGCAGATCGACAACGGAGGCGCGAAGAAGCTGCTCGGCCTGTCCGGCGCCGCCGTGTCGGTGACGAAGGGAGTCGTCAACATCGTCATCGGGATCGTCACGATCGTGTTCCTGACGTTCTTCATGGTGATGGAAGGCCCAGCGTGGGTCGACAGGGCCTATTCGCTCCTATCTCCCGAGTCGCAGCCGCGCTGGCGAAAGGTCGGGCACGACATCTACAGCACGGTGGGCGGCTACGTGACGGGCAACCTGCTGATCAGCCTGATCGCGGGCGTGCTGACCACGCTGGTGCTGCTCGTGCTCGGAGTTCCGTACGCGGTCGCCCTCGGCCTGATCGTCGCGATCCTCGACCTGATCCCGCTCGCCGGCGCGACGATCGCCGCGATCATCATCGGCGCCGTCGCGTTCATCCACTCGATCGTCGCCGGCATCGTCGTGATCGCCTTTTTCATCCTGTACCAGCAGCTGGAGAACCACCTCCTCCAGCCGATCGTCTACAACCGGACGGTCGCGCTCTCTCCGCTCGTGATCCTGATCTCCGTGCTGATCGGCGCCGAGATCGCCGGCGTGCTCGGCGCTCTCGGCGCGATTCCGATCGCCGGGACGATCCAGGTACTCGTCGTCGACTACCTCCGCGAACGCCGCGAGCGCGCGATCGAGAAGCCGGCGATCACCTGAGCCCGCTGCGGCGGGCTCAGTGGATGTGCAGGTCGACGCCGAGCAGGATCAACGGCCAGGCCACCGTCGCGAGCAGAGCCGAGACGATTGCCTTGATCGTGTTGGGATTCGACCAGTAGTTGTGCGTCGCCGCGATGATGCCGCCGGCGACGAGATAGATGACGACGATCCAGCTGACGCCCACGCCGCGCCGTGCATATGGCTGTACGGCCATGTCCGAGTACCTCCCGTGTCCGCGTTGTTCTGTGAGAACGAGCGGCGCGCGCTAGGGGTTACGCGGCACCGTCGAACGGCGCGTGATCGGGTGTGACGACCGCATCGCCCGTCCGGCGCAGACGGCGGAACTCGTCGAGGGAGACGAGGACGAGCTCGCGGCACCCTTCGTCGTCGCACTCGCAAAGCAGCGGGACACGCGAGATGAAGTGGAGCGCCTTCGCGCGGCGCGCGATGTGCTCGTTCGAGGCACGGACGGCGGTCGTCCGGCTCAAAAGGTCACGGTGCTGTCCAGAATCCTCGATCGCAGACATTGCCCACCTCTGTCGAAACGCTGTTCCCCGCCTCCGGGTTGCGTATAAACCTCATGTGAGCATCTGGGAGGAGCGGGCAGCACGCAACGAAGCGCTCTTCCGGGCCGTGAACGAGGAGATCCGCGACGTCGACCGGCGCTTCGGCGTGAGAGCGAGCTCGTTCATCTGCGAGTGCGCGGACGACAAGTGCGTCGTGCGCCTGTCCGTCCCGCCTGACCTCTACACCGCCGCGCGCGCGGACTCAACGCGCTTCCTCGTCGCGCCCGGCCACGAGGATCCCTCGCTCGAAAGGGTCGTCGAGCGGCACGACGGCTTCTTCGTGGTGGAGAAGTTCGGCACGGCGGGCGACGTCGCCGAACGGCTCGACACCCGCGGCGGCTGACTCGCCGGCGGCGGGCGGCTCTACCATGCCAGGCGAGCGCCGGTAGCTCAGCGGACAGAGCGGCGGCCTTCTAAGCCGCGGGTCGCAGGTTCGAATCCTGCCCGGCGCGTCGCGGCCTCGTCATGTCGTTTAGGGTCGCCCGCGTGGACGAGGAGGTCGTGCCGGTCCTGTACGTCGAGGATGCCGGTCGTGCTGTCGGGTGGTACGAGCGCCTCGGGTTCCGCAAGGAGTGGGAGCACCAATTCGAGCCTGGCTTCCCCTGGTTCGTGTCGGTCGCCCGCGGCAACGTTCGGCTCTACCTGTCGGAACACACGGGCGATGCCCGTCCCAACACGCTGATCCACCTGTACGTCGGGGACATCGATGCGGTCTCGCAGGAGTTCGGCATCCCCGTCGACGAAGACGGCCTTGCCGGGCGCGAGTGCGATCTGGAAGACCCGGACGGCAACAGGTTGCGCGTCGCATCTCGGCGCTCCTGAGGAGCACGAACCGACGCCAAAGCCTCGGGCGGAGCCGCAGCTCCGCCCGAGGCTCCGCTACCACCTACTTGAGCCCGAACTCGTGGGCATTGCAGCCCCACGGACCGTCGGGAGTCATCGTGGAGTTCGCGCCTCCGATGCCGCCGCCGGCAGCGCGCACGATCTGACCCCAGTTCTGCGAGTGCGCCGGGTCGCCCTTGGTCGGGTTCGTCTTCAACGTCCCATCCCCGTCGTTCGTGTACCACTGCAGGTCCTCCTGGCCCGAGAACGCGCAGGGGGAATTCCCGTGCACCATCTTCAGAGTGCCGTTACCGGTGATCTCGCCGGCGAAGGCCGCGGTCGTTCCCAGAGCCATCATGGCGGCCGCGCAGAGCGCAATCGCAAACACGCGCATCGTTCGTCTCCCCTCTTCTTAGGCGGGCGCCACCGCAGGCGCCCTGCTCGCCGCTCGCGGTAGTTCAGACATCAGGCCGGAGTCAACCGTTCGTCGAGACGTCTCGGACGTAGCGTTTGGAGCCTGGCCCGGCTGGAATCTCCTTGGGAAACGACGACGAAGGGGGTCGAATGGCCGACCAGAAGCTGCAGGGCAAGAAGATCGCGTTCATCGCGACGGACATGGTCGAAGAGGTCGAGCTGACGAAACCGTGGGAGGCCGTCAAGGAGGCCGGCGGACAGCCCGAGCTGATCTCCATGGAGACCGGCGAGATCCAGGCGTTCAACCACTACGACAAGTCCAACACGTACAAGGTCGACAAGGACTTCTCGTCCGCGCGCGTCGGCGACTACGACGGCCTCGTCATTCCGGGCGGTGTCGGCAACCCCGACACGCTGCGCGCGGACGACGACGCCGTCGAGTTCGTGCGCTCGTTCTTCGAGGCGGGCAAGCCGGTCGCCGTGATCTGTCACGGCCCGTGGATGCTCGTCGAGGCCGACGTCGTGCGCGGCCGCAAGGTCACGTCGTGGCCGTCGCTCGAAACGGACATCCGCAACGCCGGCGGCAACTGGGTCGACGAGGAGGTCGTCGTCGACCAGGGACTCGTCACGTCGCGGAAGCCGGACGATCTGCCCGCGTTCTGCAAGAAGATGGTCGAGGAGTTCTGCGAAGGCGTGCACTCGGGCCAGCGCGAGAAGACCACGGCGTCCGCGTAGTGGCCGCGGCGGCGCTGCTGGACCTCGACGGCACGCTGATCGATGCCAACTACCAGCACGCGCTCGCCTGGTACCGCGCGTTTCGCCGCTTCGACATCGTCCTCCCGGTGTGGCGTCTCCACCGCCACATCGGGATGGGCGGCGACCAGTACGTCGCGGCGGTCGCCGGCGACGACGTGGAACGCAAGTCGGGCGACGATCTGCGAGACGCGCACTCGGAGGAGTTCCAGAAGCTGCGCGACGAGTGCGCGCCGCTGGAGGGCGCGTCCGATCTCCTCCGCGAGTTGAAGCGCCGCGACCTCGAGATCGTGCTCGCCAGCTCGTCGTCCGAGGAGGACCTCGAGTTCTTCGTCGAGCAACTCGACGCGCGCGACTGCATCGACGCGTGGACGAGCAAGGACGACATCGAGCGGACGAAGCCGCACCCGGACTCGGTCGAGTCGGCGCTCGAGAAAGCCGGCACGCGCGACGCGGTCATGGTCGGCGACTCGCGGTGGGACATCGAAGCGGCCGCGAACGCGGGGCTCGAGACGATCTGCGTCATCACGGGCGGCTGGTCGGAGCAGGAGCTCCGAGACCACGGCGCCGCGGCCGTCTTCGACTCGCTGCCGCAGCTGCTCGAGCAGCTGGACGAGACGCCCCTGCGCTAGCACGCGGCTACGATGTCGCGGCCGCGGTGGCGGTAGCTCAGTTGGTAGAGCCCCGGGTTGTGGTCCCGGTGGTCGCGGGTTCGAGTCCCGTCCGCCACCCTTTCGATTAGGCGCGCGCGGTACGGCTAACCCCCTTGCGCCGCAGGTAGGGCCGTCCTAGCATCCCGCCGGATGGAGGGGGTCGTTCAGGGGCGGAGGTGGACGCTCGTCGCCGTGTGTGCGACGACGTTCATGCTGCTCGTGGACATCACGATCGTGAACGTCGCTCTGCCGAGCGTTCAGCGGCAACTCGACGCGAGCCTCACGGGGCTGCAGTGGGTCGTCGACGCGTACGCCGTCACGCTCGCCGCGTTGATTCTCACGGCCGGCGCGCTCGCGGATCGCTTCGGGCGGCGACTCGTCTTCGCGGCCGGCGTCGTGATCTTCACGGTGGCCTCGTTCGTGTGCGGCGCGGCCTGGAACGTCGTTGCGCTCGACGTCGCGCGCGTCGGCCAGGGCGTCGGCGGCGCCGCGCTCTTCGCCACCGCGCTCGCGCTGATCGGCGCGGAGTACCAGGGCGCTGCACGTGGGAGCGCGATCGCGATCTGGGGCGCGACGATCGGCGTCGCCGTGGCGTCCGGGCCGCTGCTCGGCGGCATCCTCACCGACTCGCTCAGCTGGCGCTGGGTCTTCTTCGTCAACGTCCCCGTCGGCGTCTTCGCATTCGTCGTCGCGCTGCGGAAGCTGCGGGAGTCGCGCGACCCGGGAGCGACGCGCACGGACGTCGCCGGGCTCCTCTCGTTCTCGCTCGCGCTGTTCCTGATCGTGCAGGCGCTCCTGCGCGGCAACGACGCCGGCTGGTCGAGCGCGCAGATCGTCGGCTCGCTCGTTTTCGGCGTCCTCCTGCTCGCCGCGTTCGTCGTGATCGAGGTACGGCAGGAGCGGCCCATGCTCGACGTGTCGCTCTTCAAGCGGCCCGCGTTCCTCGGCGTCCAGGCGGCGACGTTCGCACTCGGGGCCGGGATGTTCGCCTTGTTCCCGTTCCTGTCGATCTACCTGCAGGACGTCCTGGGCTACTCGGCGCTCGGTGCCGGCCTCCGCTTCCTGCCGATCACGGTGTTCGTCTTCTTCGTCCCGATCGCGACGCGGAAGTGGGCGGCGCGCGTGCCGATGTGGGCGCTGCTGTCGGGGAGCCTCGCGGTCGTGGCGCTGGGGGGGCTGTTGATGGCGGAGATCTCCCCCGACTCGAGCTGGCTCGCGCTGCGTCCCGGCTTCATCGTCGCCGGGCTCGGCATCGGGCTCGCGAACCCGACGATCGCGGCCGCCGCGCTTCGCGTCGTCGATCCGGCGCGGACCGGGATGGCTTCGGGCATCAGCAACACGTGCCGGCTCGGCGGCCTGGCGATGGGCGTCGCAGTGCTCGGCGCGGTGCTGCAGGTGCGCGTCGAGCATCACCTTACGTCCGCGGGTTATCCCGGCAAGGAGCTCGCGTCAGCGGTCAGCTCATCTGGTCTTCGCGCGGCCGGAGGGAACGACGCGCTCGCGAACGTCGCCACCGCCGCGTTCGTGAGCGGGCTGCGCCTCGTCTTCGTGATCGGCTTCCTCGTCGTGCTCTCGGGATCCGTCGCCGCGGCCGTACTCGTCCGGCGCCGGTCCGAGGCGCCCGAAGCCGTTCCCGAGCCGGCTCACTAGTACCCTGAAAACCGCAACGGCCCCGTAGCTCAGCGGACAGAGCGGCAGCCTTCGAAGCTGCGAGCGGTGGTTCGATTCCACCCGGGGCCATCCGTCTAGCGATTTCGAACGCAGGCACGTGACTCCTCGGCGCCCGCATCTTCCATGGTGACGTCCGAATAGGTCCTGTCGCCGGGTTCCCACCCCGAGAGCACCTGCGCGAACACCGTGTCGACGGCCAGGATCGCTCCACCGGCCGGCGCCAGCGGACCGGCCTTCGCCCACGTGCCGATCTCGCCGTCTCCCTCCAGGCCGGGTCCGTCGATCTCGGCCGAGACGAACCACACGCGCTTCGTTTCCGATCTCACCGCCCGTGCGTCTCGCAGCGTCTCGTGCTCGGTCAGGCGAGTTGCGATCACGGTGACGAGCGCCCGCGGCGCCGTTTTGCAGGCGCCGGACGTGGCAGCACGTGTCGTCGTCGGCGCAGCCGCCTCGCGGCCACCGCACGCAGATACGGCCATCGGGACGCTGACGGCCCCGGCGAGAAGCATGACGCCGACCGCGCCCATCTCAGAGCGTACGGAAGACGCGCAGCCAGTTCTCACCGAGCACCTTGCGGACGTCCTCCTCCGCCCAGCCGCGCTCGACGAGGCGCTCGGTGAGGTTCGGCAGGTCGCGTTCCCGCGCAAGGCCCGGAACGACCTGCTTCAGGTCGACGCCGCCGAAGCGATGGAACGCTTCGTACTGCGGATACAGCGCGTCCATGTACTCGCGCAGGAAGTCCGGGCCGAGGCCGACGTGGTCGATGCCGGCGGCCTCCGCGATGTGCTCGATGTGGTCGACGACGCGGTCGAGCGTCGGCGCCTCGGCGTCCACGAACGTCGGCAGGACGTTCATGCCGATGACGCCGCCGGTCGCGGCGATGCCGCGTAGATGCTCGTCGCTCAGGTTGCGGTGGTGGTCGCGCAACGCCCTGGCGCAGGAGTGCGTCGCGACCACGACTCCGGTCGCGAGGTCGAGGACGTGATCGACCGACGCCGCGGCTAGGTGCGAGACGTCGAGCAACATGCCGAGCCGCTCGAGCTCTGCGACAGCGCGCACGCCCGCGACCGGCAGCCGGCTTCCCGTGTCCTCGTCCGCCGACCCCTCGGCCAGCAGCGCGCGCGACCAGTGCGTGAACGACACCATGCGCACGCCGAGCCGGTGGAACACGGAGAAGAGCTCGACGTCGGCACCGATGCCGGGAGTGCCTTCGAGGGCGACGAGCAGCGCGATCCGGCCGGCGCTGAGCGCGGCGTCGATTTCGGCGCCGGTGCGGCAGAGCGCCACCTCCGGCGTCCGCGCGGCCTCGCGCTCGAGCGCCTCGAGTTGCAGCAGCGTCGACCGCAACGACGCTTCCGCGACCTCCGGACCGACGTAGATCGGCAGCACCTGCACGTCGACCCCGCCCGCGCGCGCCTCCGGCACCCAGTGCTCGCTCCAGTAGCGGCCGAACCCCTGGTCGCCCAGCTCGCTGTTTCGAAGCAGGAGCAGGACGGGCAGGTCGTTGTGCGCATCGATGACCACGGCGTCCTGGTGAAGCTCGCGCGGATCCACGACGTCCGACACTATTGCGCGCGGTGAGCCTTGCGCTCCAGGTGATAGTCACGGGTCTGGCGGCGGGCGGGGTCTACGGCCTCGTCGCGGTCGGCTATTCCGTGATCTACCGGCTGACCGGGATCGTCCACTTCGCGTACGGCGAGCTGATCGCGCTCGGCGTCTTCGTGACGCTCCTCGTCGCCGCCGGCACGGGGCCGGTGACGCAGCAGACCGCCGGCACGGCTCGCTTCGTCGTCGCGCTCGTCGTCGGCGTCGGCGTCTGCGTCGTCGCCGGCGCGGGGAGCTACCTCTTCGCAGTGCAGCCGTACCTCGTCCGCGGCTCGACGATCGGCTGGGTCGCGGCGATCACGGCAGTCGCCTTCGCGATCCAGGCGATGCTCGCCGCGATCTTCACGCGGCCGAGCTATGTCTTTCCGGATCCGCTGCCGTTCCGCCGCGTCGGGCACGACGGGTTCGTCACCGTCGGCGGCGCGTCGATCCAGGTGCGCGCGTTCTTCGTGATCGCGGTCGCGCTCGCGCTCGCTGCGGCGGCCGGCTGGACGCTCGAGCGGACGCGCGTCGGTCGCGCGTTGCAAGCAATCGCCTCGGACGCCGAGGGCGCGAGGATCGTCGGCATCCCGGTGGACACGCTCGTCGCGCTGGCGTTCGGCGCGGCGGGGGGGATGGCCGCAATCGCGGCGGTCGTCGCGGCGCCCAGCGGTGCCGTCGACGTCGAGACGGGTGCCCTGCTCGGGCTGAAGGGTCTCGTTGCGGCGCTCATCGTGCGGTTCGGCTCGCCGCTGCGCGCGATGGCCGCGGGCCTCGCCCTCGGCCTCGCCGAGGCGGCGATCGCAAACGTGCACATCGGCTCGTTCCAGCTCGGTGCCTCGTATCGAGAGGTGCTGCCGCTGGCGATCGTGCTGCTCGTCGTCGCGCTGTGGCCCCAGTTGGAAGCCGTCGAGGAGCTCGAGTGACGGCGCTGGTCGAGCGCACCGGCGGTGCGCTCGCCGGGGCGGCCCGCGACGCGCGCACCGCGTGGACCGGACGGCACACCGCGGCCGCGGCTCTCGTTGCGCTCGCCGCGCTCGTCCCTCCAATCGCGCCCTCGTGGGTGCACGTCGACTCGGTCGCGAACGGCTTCTATCTCGCGCTCGCGGCGACCGGCCTCTGGCTCACGGTCGCGCTCGGCGGGATGCCGTCGCTCGGGCAGGGCGCGTTCATGGCGATCGGCGCGTTCACCGTGGCGCTGCTGACCGCCAAGGCCGGTTGGCCGGCGCTCCCGGCAACGCTCCTCGCGGTCGTCGCCGCGGCTACGGGCGGCGTGCTCGCAGGCGCCGGCGTCGTCCGCCTGCGGCCCGTGTTCATCGCCGTGACTACATGGATCCTGACGTGGACGGTGACGATTTTCCTGCTGGCGTTCCGCTCGGTGTCGGGCGGCGCGCAGGGGCTCGTGCTGCCCTCGGGCATTTCCGTGACCGCGCACTACGAGCTCGGCCTCGCGCTGCTCGCCGCTGCCGTGCTCGTCGCCGCGTCGCTCGCGCGCGGCGGACCGGGGATCGAGCTTCGCGGTGCGCGGCAGGCGCCGGCCGCGGCTGCCGCACTGGGCGTTCCGACCGCACGGCGCAGGCTCGGCGCGTTCGTCGCCTCGGCGGCGATCGGCGGTCTCGCCGGCGGGTTGGCGGTGCAACTTGCGGGCGTCGCGGACGCGGGCGAGTACGGCGCTTACCTCTCGTTCAAGCTCTTCGTCGCGGTGCTGCTCGGCGGTGTGGCGTCGGCGCTCGGGCCTTCCGCCGGAATCGCCGGGCTCGCGCTCGTCACCGGTGCGGCGGGCGTGCTCGGCTCGCTGGAAGGCGTCGAGTCGGCCCGTTTCGACCCGATGCTCGCGGCGCTGCTCCTCCTCGCCGTGCTCGCGCTCGGCGGCGAGGGGATCGTCCCGCTGGTGCGGCGACTCGTCGCGCGAGACTCCGAGCCGCCGGTCCGGCGCGCGCCGACGCTGGTCGCCGTTCCCGCCGAGCGGCAACCGGGTACCGAGCCGCCGATCCTCGTCGCGGACTCGCTGACGAAGCGCTTCGGCTCGCTCGTCGCGGCTGACTCGGTGTCGCTCGAGCTCGTTGCGGGCGAGGTGTGCGCGCTGGTCGGCCCGAACGGCTCGGGCAAGACGACGATCCTCCGGCTCCTGGCAGGCGTCTACCGCCCCGACGACGGCCGTGTGCTGGTGGACGGCACGGACCTCGGCGACGCGCCGCCGCGCGAGCGGGCGGCGCGAGGCGTCGTTCGCACGCTCCAGACGTCTGCCGCGTTCGGCGACCTGACCGCGCTCGAGAACCTCCTGGTCGGGATGGGACTGCGGCGCACCTACGGCGGCGCGTTGCGCACGGCGTTCGCGACACCGCTCGCGCGAGACGAGGACGAGCGCCTGCGCGCGGACGCGCGTTCCCTGCTCGCCGACGTCGGCCTCGGCTGGGCCGCCCACGTGCGCGCCCGGGAGCTCGCGGGCCCCGAGCAGCGTCTCGTCGCGGTCGCGGCAGCGCTCGCCGCAGGGCCGAGAGTGCTGCTGCTCGACGAGCCTTCTGCGGGATCGTCGCTCGAGGACGTCCGGAGGCTCGATGCCCTGCTGTCGCGTCTGCGCGCGCAGGGACTGTCGATCCTGCTGGTCGAGCACAACCTGCGGCTGGTGCGCTCCGTCGCGGATAGGGTGATCGTGATGGCCGCGGGCGCCGTGATCGCGACGGGCACGCCTGCGGACGTTGCGGGAGACGCCGACGTGCGTGCCGCCTATCTCGGCCGCGCCGCGCTGTGAGACGTGCCGCGCTGCTCCTCGTCGTGCTCGCGCTGGCCGGCTGCGGCGGCGGCGACAAGGAGTCGGCGGGGAAGCTCGTCATCGCGGTCGATGCGCCCTTCTCGCGGAGCCAGTACATCGGCCAGACGATCGCGCGCGGTGTCGAGCTCGCCGCGAGCGAGGTGAACGTCGGCGGCGTCCCGACGCCCGACGGCAACTACACGATCGAGGTGAAGCGGTACGACAACGCGCTGTCGCCGCGCAAGGCGCTGTCGAACATCCGACGTGCGATCTCCGACGGCGCCGTCGCGATCGTGGACGACGGCACCGGCGTCGATGCCGGCTGGCAGGCCGCGAACGACGCGCACGTCCCGATCGGCATCACGTACGACGGCGGCGGGGGCCTCGTCGACCTCGAGCAGCGGCCGAACGTCTACCGCATCGCCCCGACGAATCGCGGCATCGCGTTCCGCCTCGCCGAATACACGATCCCGAAGGGCCTGAAGCTCGCGCTCATCCACGACGACACGACCTACGGACAGCAGGGAGGAGCGTCGCTCGACGAGGCCTTCTCGCGCAATCCGGAATCGATGGCGACGAAGCTGACGGTGCCCGCGGGCGACAGCGACCTCTCGCCGCAGGTCTTGCGCGCCCGGCGTGCGGGTGCGACGGCGCTGCTCGTGTGGGGCCAGGCGTCGACGATCGCGAAGGTCGTCATCGCCGCACGCAGCGCCGGCTGGGACGTGCCGATCTATGCGACGCCGTCCGCCGAGGATCCGGTGCTGCGGCAGCAGCTCGCAGACCGCCCGCAGTGGCTCGACGGGCTGACGTTCGCGACCGGACGCATGACCGCCGAGCTGGGGCCTGATTTCTTCTATGCCTTCGAGTCGAAGTTCGAGAACGCGTACGGCGTGCAGAACGTCGGCGTGCGAACGCGCGACGGCGACGCTGTGATCGCGCCCCCCGACTACGCAATGTACTCCTACGACTTCGTCAACGTGCTGACGCAGGCGCTCAAGCAGTTCGGCGTCAAAGACGTCGTGAAAGGGCTCGAGCAGGTGACGGCGCGGGGTGCGAACGGCGACGAGCGCGGGTTCAACCAGCACAACCACGAAGGCGTCGTCGACGACGACGTCTTCTTCGCGCGTTTCCACGACATGACCTATGCGCCCGTCGCGGACGACCCGCTGTCGTCGACGCTTCCGACGATCAAGCAGACGAGGTGACCCGAACCGGGCGTTTGCTCGGCTGCTGCGTGGCGGCGTGTGCTTTCGCGCCGGCTGCGTCGGCCGCGGGGACGCCGATCCTGCTGCCGTCGGTGCGCACGACGCTGACGCCGGGGCCGCCGCTGACGGCGGCGAACGTGTCGGGAGAGGTGCTCTATCCACCCGGGATGACGAGCGACCAGAAGGTGCTGGTCGGCATGGACGCTGCGGGTAAGCCGCTTTCGCTGCACGTTCTCCAACGGCTCGAGTTGCCGAAGCTCGGCGACTACAGCTTCACCGTGCCGGGGCCGATCTCGGACGTCGAAGCCGCGCCTGGCTCGGACTCTCAGCCCGGGCTGCGGCGCGACGCGATTCTCTGGTCGGGCTTCTCCGCCGGCAAGAAGACGCTCGCCGCGCGCGCGACGCTTCGTCCCGGCGCTGCGGCGTCGCGCCTGCCGTTGCGCGTGTCGATCGCGCGCGACGGAGACACGCTCGTCGTGCGTGGCGAGAACGTCGCCGTCGCGCGCGCGCCCGTCCTCGTCGGGCCCCTGTCGTTGCGCGAGGCCGCGAAGGCGTTGCGACAGACGCGTCGATATCTGGCGCTCGGCGCCGCCGCGCCCGACATCTACGCGACGGTGCGCGCGACGCCGCTCTCGAGATCGGAGCGGATCATCGCGCCGCTCGACGTGCAAGGACAGGTCGGCGGCGAGCGCTTCCACTACGTGCTCGGCGACGGCCGGCCGCTTCGGTTCGAACGGCGCGTCGCGCACGCACGGAAGGACGCGAAGGTGCGCCTGGTCGTGACACCGGTGCCGCCGCAACGGCTCCTCCAGACGCGACCGCGGAACGTCGAGCGTGCCCTGTCGCTCGTCGCACGTGCGCGACTCACGGTCGCGCGCGAGCTGCAGTTCCACAACTTCCTGGCGAACCCGAACCCGACCGGGCGTTCCACCGCCGCGTACGTCTACGAGACGGCGAAGGCCTCCGCGGCGCCGAAGCCGTTGACGCCCTCGGACGACA
>JBJMJE010000073.1:0-11315 GCA_045806505.1 Gaiellaceae bacterium | reverse complement strand
CGGACGACGCGCGCGACGCGTTGCAGTTCATCGGCCAGGTTCGAGCGCCGCTCGGCGAGGTCGTTGTATGCCTTCGCGAGCTCGCCTCCCAGGCCGCCGTGGCCCTCGCTCAGCCGGAAGTCGAAGTCCCCGCCGCTGGCGGCGCGCAGAGCCGCGAGCAACTCGCGCAGCGTCGCCTCGTCGACGGTGCCGTTCCCGCCGTTCGCGCTCCCGTTCGGCTTCACCGTTGCGACCTTGGTTCGTGTGCCCTTCTGGCCGGACGGCTTGCTAGCTGCCACCTTCGCTCCTTCTTCCGCAGTTGGAGTTCCCAGGCCCGGGTTGGTCGGGGTCTCCAACGCGCTGGCCCTCGCGGCTCCCTCTGCCCGGAACACGATCCTTGGAAACCACTCCGCATGGTTTCTAAACCTGGTTCAGCGCATTTTCCAGGTCGGACCAGAGCGCATCTGCGTCCTCGAGGCCGACAGACAGGCGGAGCAATCCCTCCGGAACGCGGTCGCCTTCCCAGCGGTGGCGCGTCTCGATCAGCGAGCGAACGCCGCCGAGGCTCGTCGCGTTCGTGATGACGCGCGTCGACGTTTCGACACGTCGCGCGGTCGCGCCGTCCACGACGTCGAACGACATGAGCCCGCCAAAGCCCGGATAGCGCACGATCGAGACGCCGGCGTGCTCGTCGAGCCGGCGCGCGAGCTCCCGCGCGGTCTCCGTCTGGCGCTCGACGCGAACCCTCAGCGTCGGGAGGCTGCGCAGCAGCAGCCAGCACGGATCGGGCGCTGCGACGATACCCGTCTCGCCGCGGAACTCGTGCAGCCGCACGGCGTCCTCCTCACGCTTGCACACGACCGCGCCGAGGAGCACGTCGTCGTGGCCGGCGAGGTATTTCGTGACGCTGTGGAGCACGAAGTCGGCGCCGTGCTCGAGCGGGCGAAGGTGGATCGGCGTCGCTGCAGTCGAGTCGACGACGACCGGCGCGGGATGCGCGGCGGCAGCAGCGAGGTCGGGCATCGTCAGAAACGGATTCGACGGCGCCTCGAGCCACACGAGCTGCACGTCGTCGGGCGGCGCGGCCGTCTGGTCGAACTCCATGAAGCTCACGCCCCAGCGCGCGAGCATGTGGAACAGCCGGCCGGTGCCGAAGTAGGCGCCGGCCGCGAGGGCGATCGTGGCGCCCGGCTCGAGCAGCGCGAGCGCGAGCGCCGCAGCGGCGGCGCTTCCCGACGGGAAGAGCAACGCGTGACCGCCGTCGAGCTCCCCGAGCGCCTGCTCCGCCGCGACGCCGGCGGGATGCGCGTAACGCTGGTAGTAGAAGTCACGCGGCTCACCGCGCTCGTCGTACGGCCAGGTCGTCGAGCGGTCGAGCGTGTCCACCGGCCGATCGTACGCGGCAGAATCGGCGGCGTGCGCCGCGCGGTTGCGTCTCTCGCGCTCGTGTTCGTGCTCGCCGGCTGCGGCTCGCATCGCTTTGGAGGCATGACGCGCGAGGAGGCGCGCCGCGGATCCGTCGTCGCCGCCTCGACGATGACGAACGTCGAGGCGCTGACGAACGACTTCGCGTCGCCGATGACGGCGCGGCCGCTCGGCACGTTCAGGAGCCGGAACGCTGCCGGCGACGACGCCTGGCTGACGGTGTTCCGCCTGTTCAAGCCGCAGGTGAACGACCCGGACCAGGCGTGCATCTGGGCCCGGCGCGACGAGGACGGCCCGCACTTCGACGAAGTTCAGTCCGTCGCGTTCGGACACGCACCGGAAACGATGCACGAGCGGTGCGTGCGCTTCGTCTTCGCCCACGGCTTCGCTTCCCGCGATCAGCTCGCCGGGGACGAGGAGCCGCGGCCGGCGTTGCCGCATCCGCAGCCGATGACGCCCTTCGGCCCGCTCCCGCGCGTGACGTATGCCGCCGACGTGCTGCCGAACGACGCGTTCTTCCTCGTCGGCCCCTCGCTGGAAGCTCCCGCCCGTGTCGCGCCGGCCACGTGCGGTTTCGCCGGTCGCGTCGAGAACGCGGCGCAGACGAGGGCGGTGCCGTCCGCGCAGCTCGCCGTGACGCCGTCGCATCCGTGGTCGGGCATCTCCGACGGCGGCGCGAGGGCGTGGCCGGCGGACGCGATCACGACGACCGCCGACCGGACGGGGTCGTTCGTCTTCGCGAACCTGCCGTTCGACGCGGACGGGTTCGACATCAGCATCCGAGCGCTCGATTACGCACCCGCACGCATCGTCCACGAGGAATGCTCGAGCAGCGATCTGGCAGTCGGGGAGTGGATCATCGGCTCGCGGCCGAGCTTCGAAGACCACACGCCGCATCCGGTAGCGCAGGGTTAGGCTCCGCGCGATGGCCAAGGCCGAGGAAAAGCGGACGCACGACTCGACCGAGGAGAAGCTCGCCTGGCTCGAGCAGGTGCGCGAAGACGCGCTTCACGCGGGCAGCGAGCGCGCCGTGGAGCGCCACCGCTCGGAGGGAAAGCTGCTTGCGCGGGAGCGCGTCGAGCGCCTGTGCGACCCGGGCTCGTTCGTCGAGCTCGACCGCTACGTCCGCCATCGCGAATCGAACTTCGGGATGCTCTCGCGGCGCCCGTACGGCGACGCCGTCGTCACCGGCTACGGGACGATCTTCGGCCGCAAGGTGTTCGTCTTCTCGCAGGACTTCACCGTGTTCGGCGGCTCGCTGAGCGAGGTCTTCGCGGAGAAGATCTGCAAGGTCATGGACCTCGCCGCCAAGCTCGGCTGCCCGCTGATCGGCATCAACGACTCGGGCGGCGCGCGCATCCAGGAAGGCGTCGTCTCGCTCGCGGGCTACGCCGAGATCTTCTGGCGCAACGTGCAGTGCTCCGGCGTCATCCCGCAGATCTCGCTCGTGATGGGGCCGTGCGCCGGCGGCGCCGTCTACTCGCCGGCGATGACCGACTTCGTCTTCATGGTCGAAGGCTCCTCGTACATGTTCATCACCGGCCCCGACGTGGTCAAGACGGTCACCGGAGAAGAGGTGACGTTCGAGGAGCTCGGCGGCGCGGCGACGCACGCTTCGCGAAGCGGCGTCGCGCACTTCGTCGCGCCCGACGAGCAGGCGTGCCTCGACGACGCGCGCTATCTCCTCTCGTTCCTGCCCCAGAACAACCTCGACCCGCCGCCGTACGCGGAGCCGGTCGACCCGCGCGACCGTGAGAGCACGGAGCTCGACACGTTCGTCCCCGACAACCCGAACAAGCCGTACGACATGAAGCAGGTGATCGCTGCGGTCGTCGACGACGGCGACTTCCTCGAGGTGCACGAACGCTACGCCGAGAACATCGTCTGCGGCTTTGCGCGCCTGGGCGGCCACTCCGTCGGCGTGATCGGCAATCAGCCGCGCGCACTTGCGGGCGTGCTCGACATCGACTCGTCGACGAAGGCCGGACGCTTCGTTCGCACGTGCGATGCATTCGGCATCCCGCTCGTGACGTTCGTCGACGTGCCCGGGTTTCTGCCGGGGACGGCGCAGGAGTGGGGCGGCATCATCCGCCACGGCGCCAAGCTTCTCTACGCCTACGCGGAGGCGACGGTCCCGAAGCTCGCCGTCATCACGCGCAAGGCGTACGGCGGCGCGTACGACGTCATGAGCTCGAAGCACATCCGCGCCGACTTCAACTTCGCGTGGCCGAGCGCGGAGGTCGCGGTGATGGGGCCGGAGGGCGCGGTGAACATCATCTTCCGCAAGGATCTCGAGGAGGCGGACGATCCCGAGGCGCGCCGCGCGGAGCTGATCGCCGACTACAAGGAGCGGTTCGCGAATCCCTGGTCGGCGGCGGAGCGTGGCTACGTCGACGACGTGATCGAGCCGCGGCGGACGCGGCCCGTTTTGATCAACGCGCTCGAGACGACGCTGACCAAGCGCGAGCCGCGCCCACGGCGCAAGCACGGAAACATTCCTCTCTAGCGTCTAGCGGACGCCGACGCGGATGCGATAGCCGAAGACGAACGGGACCGTGCGGTCGCCGAGCACGCGCTTCGCCACAGCCGCGAGCTCGTGCACTCCGAGCTCGTCGTCTGCGTCCTCGTACGACAGCTCGGCGACGGGTAGTCCCAGGCTGCGCGTGAACCCGACCACGCGGTCGGCGTCGCCTTCCTCCACGGAGTGCAACAGCAGCTCGCGGCAGAAGGCGATGCGGCCGCTCGCGCGCATGCGCTCGAGGTGCTCGTGCTTCGGCCAGCGGTCGCCGCCGCGCTGGATCCCGTGTGCCCGCCGAAAGCCGGCACGCCGGCGCTGGTACTCGACGTACGCAGCGTCGAGCTCGGGATCGACGATCGGCGGCCAGTCGTAGTCGTAGGCGGCGAAGACGCCGCCGGGCCGCAGGATGCGTGCCGCCTCCGCGAACGTCGGCTCGGGCTCCATCCAGTGGAGCGACTGCGAGCACGTCACGACGTCGGCGCAGCCGTCGTCGAGGCCGGTCTCCTGAGCGAACGCCTCGCGGTACTCGACGCCCGGCGCCGGCGGCGCGGCCGCGAGCATCGCGGGATTGGGCTCGACGCCGACCGCGCGCACGGCGACGCCCGACCATGCACGCGTCGAGAGGCCGGTCCCGCAGCCGAGGTCGACGACGAGCGCCGGCCGCTCGACCCGGGCATACCGGCAGAGGACGTCGAGCAGCACCCGCGGCGGCCGAGGCCGGTACCGGTCGTACCGCGAGGCGAATCCCTCGCGGTCGTAGCCGGAAGCGTCGATCAGGTCGCGAGAGAACACCGCCGCGAGGTTAGACCTCGCGGCGGCTCTACTGATTCCACTTGTCTGCGGTCTTCTTCTTGTGCCCGCTGCCCTTGGCGCGGGTGCTCGCGACGTTCTGGGACGCCTGCTTGTCGATCTTCTTCGGGACTTCGGGCTTTGGCTTCTCGCTCATGCGCCCGTTTTGCGCATCCAGCCCGCCGACGAAACTACGTCGCAACGCCCGCTGCGACGCTGCTGACCTCGGCCGTGAGCGCGGCGACCGCGTGCGGGTCGAACTGCCTCCCCGCCGACTCCTCGAGCTCGACCAGCGCAGCCTCGACGGTCAGCTTCTCGCGGTACGAGCAGTCGCTCGTGAGCGCGTCGAACGCCTCGGCGACGAGGATGATTCGCGAGCCCACCGGGATGTCGTCGCCGTGGAGACCGTCCGGGTAGCCCATGCCGTCCCAACGCTCGTGATGGTGGAGCACGCAATCCGCGATCGGATCGGCGCCGAGGCTCTCGAGCATGCGGTAGCCGACCTGCGGATGGCGCTCGAGCAACTGACGCTCGTCTTCCGTCAAAGGGTGCGCTTTGCGGAGGATCTCGTCCGGCACGGCGAGCTTGCCGACGTCGTGAAGTCCGCCGGCGACGCGTACGACCTCGACGTCCTCCGGGTCGAGGCTGAGCCGCATCGCGATCCGCTCCGCGAGCTCTGCGACCCGCGCGGCGTGACCCTCCGCGTACGCGTCACGCGCGTCGACGGCTCGCGCCACGCTTTCCGCCGCTTCGATGCGCGCCGTGCGGTCGGCTCCTCGTGCGAGCTTCTTCAGGTCTGCGCGTTCGACGACCTCCGCGCGGTACGAGTGGACGCGGTTCTTGCCGTGCTCCTTCGCCCAGTAGAGCGCGCTGTCGGCCAGCCGGATCAGCTCGTCGCGCCGGACGGCCTGCACCGGGTAGGTGGCCACGCCTGCGCTCACCGTTACCGGCTCCGCGAACTCGAGCTTCATGCCACGCAGGCGCTCGACGATCGACGTGGCCGTCGCCAATGCCTCTTCCTCCGCGTGCCCGGGCAGCAGCACGGCGAACTCGTCGCCGCCGAGCCGGAACGCTTCGCCACCCTGTCGCAGCCGCGCCGCTACCTCGGACAGGACGCGGTCGCCGACGGGATGGCCGTAGACGTCGTTGACGTGCTTGAAGTCGTCGAGGTCGACGAGGCAGAGGCTGAGAAAGCCGTGCGCCTCTTCCGCCGCGACGAGCTCACGCTGAAGCCGCTCGTGAAAGTGCCGGTGGTTGCCCAAACCGGTCAGCGGGTCCGTGAGCGCGAGCCGCATCGCGCGCAGCGCGCGATACGTCGATCGCTGGTAGAGCGAGATCGCGAGCAGCGGCCCGACGAGTGCGGCCGCGAGGATCGCGGAGCGCTGCCAGAGCACGACCAGGATCAGCGACGCGGACGCCATCAGCGCGAACGGGATGATCGTTCCCGCCGTGTTCGTCCGAACGAGCAGCGTGAACGAGCGCCGCGAATGCACGGCTACGACGAGCGTGATGAGAAGCAGGTTGATCCAGTAGTCGACGAATGCGGCGATGCCGACCGCGAGCACGAGGCCGCCGACGGCCTGCGTGTCGAGCCACTGGATCGAGAGGCCGGCGAGCGCGGCAGCGCCGCCGAAGACCGACGCGTTGTAGATGACGCGGATCGCGGGGCGGTGCTGAAGAAGCTGCGTGAACGTCCCGATCGCGGCGAGCAGCGCGCCCGCCTCCCAGCCGTAGAGAACGGTTGTCGCGACGACGAAGACGTAAAGGAGGGAGACGCCGCCGGCGTCGGCTCCCTCGACGGGCACCGGGAACCGCTCCGCGAACATCGACGCCGCAAGCAGCGCGGCGAGGCCGAGGAGCGTTCCCGTCGAGTAGTCCTGACGCGCGAACGAGACCGCCGCGGACGCAAAAGTGAGCGCACCCGCCGTGATGACGGGCACCAGCACGGCGAGCAGCCGTGGCGGTTGGCCCGCCCGCGCGCTCACGTCGCGTGTTCTACCAGCCGAACTGCCGGAGCGTGTCTCCGGCATCGGCGTAGCCGCCGAACGCTGCCACCGCGAGAGCCGCAAGGGTGAGCACTGCGTAGAAGCGTGGTTTCCACTGAAGCATTTGAGCCCTTCCGCTGAGGACGAGGAACAATCGAGACGTCACGATTGTGCTTCCTCGTTGCCGTTGTGGAAATCACCACAACGGGGGATCTGGGGCCTACGAGAGCTTTGCCTCGGTCAAGGGACGCCGCGCCCAGGCAAAGCTCGACGCGTACCAGCCGTCGAGTCGCGCGAGTGCGACGCCGTATCCCGACGAGTGGATGAACCAGCCGTTGCCGACGTAGATTCCGGTGTGATCGATCTGAGCCGGCTTCGACTTCGGGCCGCGCGAGCCGAAGAAGAGGACGTCGGCGGGTTCGAGGTCGACGCTGCCGATGCGCGCGGACTTCGTGACTTCGCCGCTCATCGTCATCGTCGTGCGCCCGCGCAGGACGCCGCTCAGCTGTGATGCGCCGGCGTAGGACTGCAGCTTGTAGACGCGCCAGACGAAGCCCGAGCAGTCGAAGCCTCCGGGAGTCGAGACGCCGAGCGGCGTCTGAGCGTTCTCGCTCGTGCCGCCCCAGACATACGGGTAGCCGATGAACGAGACGGCGACACGCAGGATGCGACGCTGCCAGGACGTCAGATCCGGTACCTCGAACGTCTGCGCCGCGTCGTCGACGCTCTGCAGTTCCCAGTCGCCGAGACCGAGGATCTGAGCCGCCGAGAACGCGGCTTCGGCCCGCGTCGCCGTGTCGTTCGGGAGCAACTCGAGCGCGTCCTGTCCCGCCGGGTGGTTCGTCCGCAGCCCGATGAGGCGCGCGACGACTTCTGTGCCGAAGCGGCTCGGCGGCGCGAGCCCGGCGGCCTTCGCGGCGGTTGCGAAGGCCGCGGCCTCGGTGCGAAGACCGAGTGTTGCGACGAGCCCGGAGTCGAGCTTCGCCATCGTGACCGGTGCTGCCGGATCGGCGGGCGCGACGGCCGGACGTTCGGTGAGGCCGGCGGCGAGGTCGGCGAGCGCCGCCTGCGTGAGCGGGGCGTCGGGCTGGAAGGTCGCGGTCTTGCCGCCCATCAGCCCGCGCAGAGTGACGGCGCGGATCTCGCGCTGCGCCCACGATGTCTTCTGCGACGCCGCGACGGCGGGCGCCGCGAGCGTCAGGCAAACGAGCGTCAGGAGGACGTGCCGCCGCATCTTTCGGGCAATCGGCCGTCGCGCGCGAAGTCTTTAGGCTGGCTGCGTGGCGATCGAGATCGCACCGGAGCCGAACGACGACGAGCGCCGTGCGATTCTCGCGGCACTCGCGGCCGCTCGACCCGTGCCGGCCGCCTACACGAGCCGGTGGCGCGCAGCGGCGCTCACGGATCTACGCGACGGCGCGCTTGCGGAGGAGAGCGGGAGCGACGCGGGCGTAGTCGAGGCCTGACACCCACGTCAGAACGACCGCGACGAGCAGCGCCCACCAGGCGACGCGATCCGACCAGACACCCGCGGCGGCGAGGCCGCCGACTGCTGCCGCGACGGCCTGCGACCAGGTCTTCAGCTTGCCGAGGTCGCGGGCTGCGATGACGACGCCCCGTTCGAGCGCGGCAAGGCGGAGGCCGGACACCAGGAACTCGCGCGCGACGATGGCGACCACCATCCACGCAGGAAAGACGTGCTGGTCGATCAACGTGATGAGCACCGAGAGGACGAGCAGCTTGTCGGCCACGGGATCGAGCAGCGTTCCGAGCGACGACGAGTGCCCGCGGCGGCGCGCGATCTGCCCGTCGAGCCAGTCGGTCGTCATCGCGGCGATGAACACGCCGGTCGCCCAGTAGTCGTGGTTCGGGAAGTTCCACTCGTACAGGACGACGACCACGGGGACCGAGAGCGCCCGAGCGACGGTGAGCTGATCCGGGAGAGTCACCTGCTCGGAGAGAATACGGCCGTGCCGTTCTCCAAGGTTCTGGTCGCGAACCGCGGCGAGATCGCCGTGCGCATCTTCCGAACGTTGCGGGAGCTCGGCGTCGGCGCCGTCGCGATCTACTCGGACAGCGATCGCGCCTCGCCGCACGTGACGTACGCGGACGAGGCGTACGCACTGCGCGGCGGCTCGCCTGCGGAGACGTACCTCGCAGCGGAGCGGATCGTCGACATCGCGAGCCGTGCGGGCGCGGAGGCGATCCATCCCGGCTACGGCTTTTTGGCGGAGAACGCACGGTTCGCGTCACTCGTCGAGGACGCCGGGCTCGTCTGGGTAGGACCGCCGGCGGCTGCGATCGAGGCGATGGGCTCGAAGATCGCGGCGCGCGAGCGGGTGCGCGCGGCGGGGGTGCCGATCGTGCCGGGCACGACCGAGCCGCTCGAATCGGCCGAGCAGTTGACGCGGCTCGGGGAGGAGCTCGGCTGGCCGCTCGCGATCAAGGCCTCGGCAGGCGGCGGCGGCAAGGGCCTCAAGGTGGTTCGCAACGCCGGCGAGGCGGAGCGCGCGTTCGAGTCGGCCCGACGCGAGGGCGAGGCGTACTTCTCCGACGACACGGTCTACATCGAGCGCTACCTCGAGGATCCGCGCCACGTCGAGGCGCAGGTGCTCGCGGACGCGCACGGCAACGTCCTCTTCCTGGGCGAACGCGACTGCACGATCCAGCGCAGACACCAGAAGCTCGTCGAGGAGACGCCGTCGCCGGCGGTCGGGCCCGAGCTCCGCGAGCGCATCGGGGAGATCGCCGTCGCCGCGGCGCGCGCCGTGGACTACCGCAGCGCGGGCACGATCGAGGGACTGCTGTCACCTGAAGGCGAGTGGTTCTTCCTGGAGATGAACACCCGCATCCAGGTGGAGCACACGGTCACCGAGCTGGTGACGGGCCTCGATCTCGTTCGCGAGCAGCTGCTGATCGCGGCCGGAGAGCCGCTATCGCTGAAGCAGGAGGACATCCGCTTCTACGGCCATTCGATCGAGTGCCGGATCAATGCCGAGGAGGTCGCGCACGCCTTCCGCCCGGCGCCGGGGCGGATCACGGCCTACCGGGAGCCGGCAGGCCCGGGCGTGCGTGTCGATTCGGGCGTCGTCGCCGGCTCGGAGATCTCGGCGCTCTACGACCCGATGATCGCGAAGGTGGTCGTCCACGGGCAGGATCGCGAGCACGCACGACGGCGGATGCTCCGTGCGCTCGACGAGTTCGTGATCGAAGGGCTGCCGACACTGCTGGGCTTTCACAAGGCGCTCCTTTCCCATCCGTGCTTCGTCGAGGGGGCGACGTGCCACGGAGTCGTGGAGTCGGAGCTGCTGGCCGAACGCGCCCTAGCGTTGTCAAGTAAGCAAACAACGGTAGCCGCGTCCCCGGACGGCGCCGTCCGTCCGCGCACACGTGCCGTCGAGGTTGAAGGGCGGCGCTTCGCCGTGACGGTGCTCGAGCCGGAGCCGCCGTGGGCGGAGCTGGCGCGACAGCGGCGCCGCCGTGGCGACGAATCGACGGCGGGCGGGCGCGAGGCGCTGACGAGCCCGATGCAAGGCACCGTGCTCGCCGTGCACGTCGCCGAGGGAGACGGTGTCTCGGCCGGGCAGCTCATCTGCATCGTGGAGGCGATGAAGATGGAGAACGAGGTGCACGCGCACCGCGCCGGAACGGTGCGTCAACTGTCCGTGGCCGTCGGCGAGCCGGTGACGACGGGGCAGGTCATCTGCACCGTCGAGGCGTGAGCGCCCACTAGAGTCGCGGCCGGTGGATCTGCACGAGTATCACGGGAAGCAGCTGTTTCGCCGCTTCGGCATCCCCGTCTCCGACGGCCGGCTCGCGACCTCGCCGGAGGAGGCGCGGGCTGCGGCGGTGGAGCTCGGAGGCCCGGTCGTCGTCAAGGCGCAGGTGCTCACCGGCGGGAGAGGCAAGGCCGGCGGCGTGAAGCTCGCGGACGACGCGGCGGACGCCGAGCAGAAGGCGCGCGCAATCCTCGGGCTCGACATCCGCGGCCACGTCGTACGCAAGATTTGGATCGAGCGCGCGTCCGACATCGCGAAGGAGTACTACCTCTCCGTCACGTTCGATCGGTCGGAGAAGGCGCCGCTCTTCATGCTCACGACCGACGGCGGCGTCGAGATCGAGGACGTCGCCGCGACGAAGCCGGACGCGCTCGCGCGCCTGCACGCGAACGCGCTCGAAGGGTTTCAGCCGTACCAGGGCAGGCGCCTGATCTACGGCGCAGCGATCGACGACCCCGGCGAGCAGAAGCAGGTGCTCGACATCGTCGGCAAGCTCTACGCCTGCTTCGAGCAGTCGGACGCGATGCTCTGCGAGATCAACCCGCTGATCGTGACGCCCGACGGAGTCGTGAAGGCGCTCGACGCGAAGGTCACGATCGACGACAGCGCGCTCTACCGGCACGCCGACATCGCCGAGATGCGGGACATTTCCGCCGCCGACCCGCTCGAGGCGTTCGCGCGCGAGAAGGGCGTGACATACGTGAAGCTCGACGGCTCGGTCGGCATCCTCGGCAACGGCGCCGGCCTCTCCATGTCGACCGTGGACGTCGTAGTCGTCGCGGGCGGACGGCCGGCAAACTTCTGCGACCTCGGCGGCGGCGGCGACGCGCAGGGCGTGGT
>JBJMJE010000072.1:0-6906 GCA_045806505.1 Gaiellaceae bacterium | reverse complement strand
GTCCCGCCGAGCGCGACGAAGAGCGCAGCGGCGGCGAGCACCGTGGCCGGCGACGGCCGTCGGATTCTGAGACGGCGCATTCCGCCGATCCTCGCGCGTCACAGGCGCCCGCGTCAACCCGCCCGCGCGGTGCTCGTACACTCGCGGTGTGGACGAACGCGCCCTCGACGCGCTCGAGTTCCCGGCGCTCGTCGCACGGCTTGCAAACGTAACCGCCACTCCGTACGGCGAGGAGCTCGCGCAGGCACTCGTTCCGTCCGCCGACGCCGACGAGGTCGCGCGGCGCCAGGCGCTGACGGCCGAGGCGATCTCGCTCATCGACGTCTCGGCGGAACCGCCGCTCGAGGGGATTCACGACGTTCGCTCGGCGGCCGAGCACACGGCGCGCGGCGGCGTGCTCGCGCCGGAGGCGCTGCGCCGGATCGCGGCGACGATCACCGGCGGCCTCCGGGCACGCGCAGCCCTCGACGAATCGGCCGACCAGGCGCCGCTCCTGCACGAGATCGCCGGGGCGATCGATCGCGAGCTCGCGCCGCTCGCGAAGGAGATCGACCGCTGCATCGAGGACGACGGCTCGGATCTGCGCGACGGCGCCTCTCCGCTCCTCCGGCGCCTGCGCAAGGAGCTGCGCGGCCTGCGTCATACCGTCGTCGAGGAGCTGCGGCGGCTCGCGCGCGCGCCGGGGGTGCGCGAGTACCTCCAGGAGGATTTCGTCACCCAACGCGGCGGCCGGCCGGTGCTCGCGCTCAAGGCGAGTGCCCGTCGCAACGTGCAAGGGATCGTGCACGACTCCTCCGGCTCCGGGCAGACGCTCTTCGTCGAGCCGTTCGAGATCGTCGAGCTCAGCAACCGCCAGTCCGAGGCCGCGGGCGCCGAGCGCGAGGAAGCGGAGCGGATCCTCGGCGATCTCTCCGCCTCGGCCGGCGCAAAGGCGCAGGCGTTGACGGCGCTGGTCGAAGCGGCGGGCGAGCTCGATCTCGCGCTTGCGCGCGGGACGCTGTCACGACGCTGGCGCGGAGCGCCCGTGGAGCCGTCCGACGAGGTGCGGCTGCTCGGCGCGAGACATCCTCTGCTCGACCCTGCGACGGCGGTGCCGATCGACCTCGACCTCGGCGACCTGCGCGCGCTCGTCATCAGCGGCCCGAACACCGGCGGTAAGACGGTCGCGCTGAAGACGCTGGGCGTCGCAGCGCTCCTCCACCAGTCGGGCCTGCGCCCGCCCGCGGCACGGGCAGTTCTCCCGGTGTTCGATCGCCTCCTCGCCGACATCGGCGATCAGCAGTCGATCGCGATGAGCCTCTCGACGTTCTCGGCGCACATCGCGAACGTCGTCGCGATCCTCCGGACGGCGACGGCGCGTTCGCTCGTGCTCGTCGACGAGCTCGCTTCCGGGACGGATCCCGCCGAAGGCGCAGCCCTGTCGCAGGCCGTGCTGACGCAGCTCGCGCGCCAGGCGCGGCTGACCGTCGTCACGACCCACTACCCGGAGCTGAAGGAGTGGGCGAGCGCCACCGAGGGAGCGGCAAACGCGGGAACGGGCATCGACGCGGAGACGCACGAGCCGCTGTATCGCATCGTTCTCGGACGCCCGGGGACGTCGTACGCGCTGCAGACCGCCGAGCGGCTCGGCCTCGACGAGCCCGTGGTGGCGGACGCCCGTGCGCGCGTCGCGCCCGAGCGCCTGCGGATCGCCGAGTTGCTCGCCGAGGCGGCGGCGGCCGAACGGGCTGCCGTCGAAAGCCGCGAAGCTGCCGGGCAGGAACGCGAGCACGTGCGCCGGCTCGGCGAGCAGGCGCAGCGGCGCGCTGACGCTCTCGAGACGCGCCTGCAGGAGGTGCGTGCGTCCGCCGCGCAGGCGCGCGAGCAGGCGATCGCCCAAGCCGAGCGCGACCTCGCGGACGCGCGCGCCGAGCTGGAAGGACTTCGGGAGGAGATCCGCGTCGCGCGCCGCCGCCAGCGCGAGTCGGTGCATCATGCGTCCACCGCAGCCGTTCGCGCCGAGAGCGAGCGCGACCGTCGTCTCGGCGCCGCATCGACGCGTGCGGCGCGGACCGAGGATGCGCTGCGCGCGCTCCACGAGCCGCTACCGCCGACGGGCCCGCTCGCCGTCGGCGATCCCGTCGCGGCCCCGGCGCTCGGCCTCCGCGGCACGATCGGGTCGATCGACGGCGACGAGGCGGAGGTGATCGGCGGGAGCGGCCAACGCGTCCGCATCGCGCTCGCGCGCCTGCAACCCGATACGCAGAGCGACCGCCCGCGGGACGCGCCGGAGCCGGCGGTGAAGGTGCTCGCGAGCGCGCGAGGCGACGTCTCCGACGAGCTCGACGTCCGCGGCACGCGGGCGCAGGAGGCGCGAGAGGCGGTCCGCTCGTTCGTCGACGACGCCGCCCTCGCCGGGCTCGGCCAGGTGCGCGTCGTCCACGGCCGCGGCACCGGCGCGGTGCGAGCGGCCGTTCGTGAGGAGCTCGACCGGCATCCACTCGTCGAGCGGCGGGAGAACGACTCGGCCGACGGCGCGACCGTCGTCTATCTGGCCCCTTAGGCCGCGCGGCCGCGACGCCGCTCGGCGAGCAGTCGCTCGAGGTCGTCGCGCTCGAGCAGCGTGACGATGTGGCCGTACTTGTCGCGCAGCTTCCGCGCCTTCCGCCGCTTGCGCGAGATGAGCCTCGGCTTCGCCGTGGTGCACTCGACGTACGCGCCGATCGTCGGCAGGTAGAAGTCCGGCGTCACGGCCTCGATCACGCGTCCGTCCTCGCCCGTCTCGAGCAGGAACGTGTGCGGCTCGTACTCCCACGGAATGCCGTACTCGTCGAGCAGCCGCGCGTACTCCTCCTCGGACGGATGCGCGAATCGACGTTCCACTATTCGAGGATCGCCGCGTTCACGTCGCGGTAAACGGAGACGCGTCCCGAACAGCGCCTTTCGCGCGTCGCTGCGCACTGCGACGCTGCATCCATGTCCGGCCTCGAGTACGCGCTGGTCGTCGCAGCGGCTACGTGCGCGCTGCTCCTGCTCGTCGTCCGGCCGCACGCCGCGCCGCCGCCGTCGCCGTACTGCCGCAGCGGCGCGCCGCTCGCGGGCGTCTATCACCCGCAGCGGCTCGAGGTGAAGAAGCGTTGTGCCGTCGCAACGGGCGTCGTGACGAGGGTGAAGTTCGAGGAGTTCGACGGCGACGTCCACGTCACGCTGCGAACCGGTGACGGCGAGCTGGTCGTCGAGGTGATCCCGCAGGACCGCGCCGCAGTGCCGGTTCCCGAGACCGGCTCCCGTGTCACCGTCGTCGGGCCGAAGGTGTGGGACACCTCTCACGGCTGGGCCGAGATCCATCCCGCGTGGTGGATCTCCTCCGGCCGCATCGTTCCCGCGAGTACTGCCGAAGTGGCGCGGGCAGAAGCGCTGCTGCGGGATACTCAGGGCCAGGAGGTGAGCGATGGCTGACTTGGAGAACACGGCACGCGCGCTCGTCGCCGAGGGGAAAGGGATCCTCGCCGCAGACGAGAGCACAGGCACGATCAAGAAGCGTTTCGACTCGATCGGCGTCGAGTCGACGGAGGACAACCGGCGCGCCTACCGCGACCTGTTGTTCACGACGGAAGGCGTCGAGGAGTACATCAGCGGCGTCATCTTCTTCGACGAGACGATCCGCCAGTCGGGCCACGACGGGACGCCGTTCCCGAAGCTGCTCGAATCGAAGGGCGTCATCCCGGGAATCAAGGTCGACGAGGGTGCCAAGCCGCTCGCGCTCGCGAACGGCGAGACGGTCACCGAAGGCCTCGACGGGCTGCGTGCAAGGCTCGAGGAGTACCGCGAGCTCGGCGCGCGCTTCGCGAAGTGGCGCGCGACGTACTCGATCGACTCCGACAGGCCGAGCGAGTACTGCGTCTGGACGAACGCGCACGCGCTGGCGCGGTACGCGGCGCTCTGCCAGGAGGCCCGAATCGTCCCGATCGTCGAGCCCGAGGTGCTGCAGGACGGTACGCATTCGCTCGAGCAGAGCGCGCGGGCGACCGGCCGCGTGCTGCAGGCCGTGTATACGGAGCTGCACGATCAGCGCGTCGACTACCGCGGCACGCTGCTCAAGCCGAACATGGTTCTCTCCGGATACTCGGCGTCGGAGCGTGCGGACGTCGAGGCGGTCGCGGAGGCGACGCTCGAGATCCTGTACAAGCACGTGCCCGCGGCGGTGCCGGGCATCGTCTTCCTCTCCGGCGGCCAGACCGACGAGGACGCGACCGCGCACCTGAGCGCGATGAACAGGCGCGGGCCGCATCCGTGGCAGCTGTCCTTCTCGTACGGCCGTGCGCTGCAGGCGCCGGCGTTGAAGGCGTGGGTCGGCAGGTCCGAGAACGTTGCGGCCGCGCAGCGGGCGTACTTCCACCGCGCCAAGATGAACGGCGCCGCGCGCACCGGCATGTACGCGCCGGAGATGGAGCGGGAGGCGGTTCCGGCGTAGGCCTCCGGCTCAGCTGATCGCTAGTACCCGAGAGCGTCGAACGCGGCCGGATAGACGATCCGGCCGGCGATCTCGGGGCCGTATCCGGCGAGCCGCTTGACCATGAACGCCTCGTCGGGGATCTTCGGGTGCGGCGAGATGAAGCCCAGCGCGCTCGCCCGCTCGAAGCCGAAACGTGGGTAGTACGCCGCGATGCCCTCGACCATGACGGCAGGCTCGCCTGCTTCTTCGGCGCGGCCGAGCGCGTCCCGGATCAGCCGCGTCCCCACGCCGACGCGCTGGCGGTCGGGCCGAACCGACATCGGCGTGAGGTTGAGGATCCTCGTACGGGATCCGCCCTCGACGCCGACCCAGCTCAGCATCACGTGCGCGATCACACCGGAGGAGTCCTCGGCGACCAGCGCCAGCTCCGGAATGAACTGCTCCGACGCCCGGATACGCTCGACGAACGACGCGACCTCGTCGGGGTGTCCGACGAATGCGGCGCGGACGACATCTGCGATGACGGCATGGTCGTCGTCGCGCTCGGGACGGACGACGACGTCGTTGGCGGTCACGCGGGCTGCGACGCGAGCCGCTCGCGCTTGCTCCGCGACGCGATCGACTGGCGCTTCGACGCGGAGAGCTCGACCTTCCGCAGCCGGATCGACTGCGGCGTTACCTCGATCGCCTCGTCGTCGCGGATGAACTCGAGCGCCTGCTCGAGCGAGAGGATCCGTGGCGGGATCAGGCGGACAAGCTCGTCGGCGGACGACGCGCGCATGTTCGTCAGCCGCTTCGGCTTCGACGCGTTCACGTCGAGGTCTTCCGAGCGCGCGTTCTCGCCGACGACCATCCCTTCGTAGAGCTCGTCGCCCGGCTTGACGAACAGCGAGCCGCGTTCTTGCAGCGCCTGGATCGCGTAGCCGGTGGCCTGGCCGCGGCGATCTGCGACGAGGCTCCCGGACGGGCGCGTCCGCAACTCGCCGTGCCACGGCTCCCAGCCCTCGAAGACGTGGTGGAGGATGCCGGTGCCGCGCGTCTCGGTCAGAAACTCCGTCCTGAACCCGATCAGGCCGCGGGCCGCCACGAGGTATTCCATGCGCGCCCAGCCCGTGCCATGGTTGACCATCTGCTGCAGCCGTCCCTTGCGGAGCGCGAGCAGTTGCGTGACGACGCCGACGTACGCCTCAGGCACGTCGATCGCGACGCGCTCGACGGGCTCGCAGCGCTTGCCTTCGACCTGCTTCGTCAGCACCTCGGGCTTGCCGACGGTGAGCTCGAAGCCCTCGCGGCGCATGAGCTCGACGAGCACCGCGAGCTGGAGCTCGCCCCGGCCCTGCACCTCCCACGCGTCCGGCTGCGACGTCGGCAGCACGCGCAGCGAGACGTTGCCGACGAGCTCCTGGTCGAGCCGGTTCTTGATCTGCGTCGCGGTCACCTTGTCGCCCTCGGTGCCCGCCAGGACGCTCGTGTTGATGCCGATCGTGACCGAGAGGCTCGGCTCGTCGACCGTCGTCACCGGCAGCGGGCGCGGGTCGTCGGGATCGGCGATCGTCTCCCCGATCGTGACTTCCGGAAGGCCCGCGAGCGCGACGATCTCCCCCGGTCCGGCCTCCTCCGCCGGAACGCGCTCGAGCGCCTCCGACACGTAGAGCTCGGTCACGCGCGCTCGCTCGATCGTTCCGTCCGCACGGCACCACGCGATCTGCTCGCCCTTGCGCAGCGTGCCGTGGTGGATCCTGAGCAGCGCGAGCCGACCGACGTACGGGCTCGCGTCGAGGTTCGTGACGAGCGCCTGCAGCGGATGCTCGGGGTCGTACGCCGGCGGCGGGATCGTCGCGAGCAGCACGTCGAAGAGCGGCTCGAGGCCCGGCGCCAGCTCGTCCGGAGCAAGCCCGGCGTGACCGGCGCGTGCGTTGGCGTAGACGATCGGAAACTCGATCTGAGACTCGTCGGCATCGAGGTCGAGGAAGAGCTCGTAGACCTCGTTCACGACCTCCTGGGCCCGCGCGTCCGGCCGGTCGACCTTGTTGACGACGAGCACGACGGGCAGCCGCTGCTCGAGCGCCTTTCGCAGCACGAACCGCGTCTGCGGCAGCGGGCCTTCCGACGCGTCGACGAGCAGCAGCACGCCGTCGACCATCGTCAGGCCGCGCTCCACCTCGCCGCCGAAGTCGGCATGGCCGGGCGTGTCGACGATGTTGATCTTCGTGTCGCCGATCCGCACGGCCGTGTTCTTGGCGAGGATCGTGATCCCCTTCTCGCGCTCGAGATCGGTCGAGTCCATGACGCGCTCGGCGACGTCCTGGTTGGCGCGGAACGACCCCGCCTGCCAGAGCATCGCGTCGACGAGCGTCGTCTTGCCGTGGTCGACGTGGGCGACGATAGCGACGTTGCGAAGGTCGTCACGGTGGGCGAGTTGGCCGGTGTTGGACACGGCCGGAGAGGGTAGCCGCCGCGTCAGCCGAGTT
>JBJMJE010000071.1:0-4864 GCA_045806505.1 Gaiellaceae bacterium | reverse complement strand
GACGGTATGGGAGTCGACTTCTCACGTCCGATGCTCGACCTCGCTCGCAAGCGGCTCAGCCGCTTCGGTTCGCGCGTCCTCCTCTGCGAGGGCGATCTCGCCGAACCGGATGCGATCGAGGTTCCGCATCGTCGCTACAAGGCGGCGTTCTCGATCCAAACGATGCATCACCTCGGCGATCGGGAGAAGGCAGCTGCGTTCGCATGGACGGCGCAGCTTGTGGACGCCGGAGGATTAGTCGCGATCGTCGACCGCGTGAGCGTCAGGAATCGCTGTTCGAAGATTGGCTCGTCGTGTGGCATCGCGTCGATCCGACGGCGTCGAGAACGTTCGCTCAGCGACCGGTTGGTCTCGAGGATCAACTCGTTTGGATGAAGGCCGCTGGCCTCGACGCCTGCTGCTTGCACTTGTACGGCAACCGTGCACTGCTCGTAGGGCGCAAGCCGTCCTAGCGTCGCCTCGCCGAGGGTTATTGCGCAACCGGCAGTGGAGCGCGTACATCGAGTCACACGACGCTCGCCACGAGTCGGCTGCGTTGAGGCGTGGAAGTCAGAGCAGGAGTCGCATCACGATCGAGTCCCACAGCTCCCCGCTTGCGCGACGGTACTGCGCGACACGCCGCCCCTCCTCGACGAAACCGAACTTGCGGTAGAGCGCAATCGCGGCGGCGTTGTGGGCGAACACATCAAGGCTGAGCTTGTGCAAACCCCTGACGCGTGCCCCCTCGATCGCCTCGGCTAGGAGGGCGGACCCCACGCCACGGCCGCGCCACCCCCGAGCGACGAGCATCGCGAGCTCGCCGACCCCGAAGCGGCCGTCGCCGACGTGGATCATCCCGATGATCGCGCGGTCCGCCTCGGCGACGAGCGAGCCGGCCGCCGACTGCGCGAACTCGTGCGTACGGGCATCGATGTCAACGGGCGGCTCTGTCGCAATGCCGTCGCGCTCCTCCGCGACCGCCGCCAGGAGCTCGGCCATCCGCCGCCCGTCTTCACGGCGCACCGGCCGAACCTCGAACTCGAGCACCGCGCAATTCTCGCACCCGGCACGTTGCGCCACAGGGGAGCGTCACATGTCCTTCAAGCCGTCATCGAGCCGAAGGCAACGCCGCACCGCAACATCAGTAGCGGAGTGGTCCGCTCGGCGCGATTCGTCCGGACGAAAGAGAGCCAGGCGTGCAGCCCGGCTCTCCCAGAGGTGATCGTTGTTCGGTTGCTCGGTTAGCTGAGCGTGCCGGTGAGCAGTCCGCCGGTTGGGCTGGAGGTCGCGACCTGGATGGTGAGGCCGGGCGTTTGCAGGAGCTGCTTGACGAGGCTGCGGTTGAGATTGACGCAGCCGCTTACCTGCAGCGGCGAGGTGGTGCTCGTGAGCGACGTCACTGTCGAGAGATCGAGCGCAGCCAGCGTCGTTGTTGCCTGCAGGATCTTGATCCCGCTGACGGTGATCGGCGTCGTTGTGCTGGTGATGCTCAGCTTCAGGCAGATCTGACCCTGTCCGACGCGCGCAGCGGTATCGATTGAGCCGCTGAGGCCGGCGGTGGTCGAGGTCAGCTTCGCGGACAGCGGATTGCCGCCGTGGGTCGCGGTGAGGACGGGCAGCTTGGCACAGAAGGCGCGTGCGGCTGCGGTCTTGGACTTGGTCGTTCCCTGCGGCACGGGTGCGCCGATCATGTCCTGGTGGTGCTGGACGTGCGTCTGCATCGCGGCCTTCGTGCTGACGGTAATCGCGACGTACTTCTTGCCGGTGAAGTGGCAGATGTTTGTCTTCTTGACGTTCGCGGGCTGCTGCTTCGCGACGGCTGTACCTGCCGTCGCCGCTGCGAGAGCGACGAGCGCCGCGGTCAATGCGAGCATGGATCGTTGCATCAGGGTGACCCCTTCCGTTCTGTTTGCATGTCTCGTGGACGTCTATTAAGAGAGATCCCCCGCTCGCGCCTTTTTTGTCTCCCGCTTCGTAAGCGTTTTGCAAACACACAGGTTCAAAGATCGGTGAGGCGAATCGTGTCAGGCCGAAGCCACGCGCTTTCTTCGCGTCGAGCGGATCACATCCCCGTCCTGGTGGCCGAGGACGGCAGTTTCTATCGCGGCACGAGGGAGATCTTCGCTCACCTCGACGAGCGGCATCGGTCGCGCTTCGCGGCGGTACACCGTCGCCGTTTCGCAGACCACCAAGACGACCGTGTTTCCGTGACCGGTCACTTGATCGAGCACTTCGGAGAAACGGACGAGCTCGGCACGACTGGTCACGCGAACTAGCGTGCCGGCGGATTCGAAGACGCCTCCGCAGGCGCGACGCTCGTCGCGACAACTACTCCGATAGGAGGCTTCGATGTTCACTCGGAAATCAGCACGGCCTCGTCGGCGCGCTCTCGTCTTCGCGTTTGTGCCGGTTCTCGTCGCGCTGTTCTCGCTCAGTGCCGGTGCGCCCGCCGGCGCCAAGTCGAAGGCCGACGCGACACCTCGGCCGACGATCGTGCTCGTGCACGGCGACTGGGCCGACGCATCGTCCTGGACCAGCGTCATCGGGCGCCTGCAAGACAAGGGATTCACCGTGGCCGCTCCGCCGAACCTGCTGCGCGGGCCGGCGATCGATTCGGCGTACCTGGCGGACTACCTGAAGACGATCACGGGTCCGATCGTGCTGGTCGCTCACTCCTACGGCGGCTTCGTGATCACGAACGCGGCGACCGGCAACGCGAACGTCAAGGCGCTCGTCTACATCGACAGCTTTCTGCCCGAGGAGGGCGAGATCGCCGGCGCGCTCGTCACGACCTGGGGCTCCTGCGTCAACGAGAGCGCCCTCAATCCCGTGCCGTATGACGGAGGGCTCGACCTGTATCTGCGTTGGGAAGCGAACTCGTCCTACGACGGCTTCACTTCGTGCTTCGCGAACGGGGTCGAGCCGAAAGAAGCCGCGGCGCTGTTCGCGGAGCAGCGGCCCGCAGCCGCCGCTCAGTTCTCCGTGGCCTCGGGGCCGCCTGCGTGGAAGACGATCCCCTCCTGGTCACTGATTGGAACCGAGGACCACGTGATCCCGCTCCCGCTGCAGCAAATGATGTCCAACCGCGCCGACGCTCAGATCACCACCATCAAGGCCGGCCACCTCTCGCTCATCACACACCCTGCTCCCGTGACGAAGGTGATCCTCTCCGCGGTCGACGCGACTACGTGATCCACCGACAGCGTCGCCTTCGTGATGACCTCCTGCCTTCGGAACGAGAGGAAGACCACTTCATGAGTGCGCCGAGACCTCATCAGCTCATCCGGCCGTCTGCGCCGATTCGTGCTGCCGCTCAAGAGGTGAGACACCTTCACCAACTCGAGCACGCGGGCGAGAGCGAATGGACGCCGTGGATCGCGCTGGCCGGCCTGATCCTGTTCTTCGCATCCCTCGGACTGCTCATGTTCGCGATCGTCGAAGCAGCGTCGCACCTTCCAGCAGCCACGTAGCTCATGCGACCGGCGATTCAGGCTGGCCTGTTGGCGGATTCGAGTACGCCCGCACCGACGCGATTCTCACCTGAGACCAGAACTCCGATCGGCGCCAACCGGCGACTCGGATCGGATCGAGCGAAAGGGGAAAAATGAAGATCGTTGTCATCGGCGGGACCGGCCTCATCGGGTCGAAGCTCGTCGACAAGCTGCGCGAGGCCGGCCACGAGCCGCTCGCGGCAGCGCTCGACACGGGCGTCAACACGCTCACCGGCGAGGGATTGGCCGAGGCGCTCGACGGCGCCCGCGTCGTCGTCGACGTGTCGAACGCGCCGGCGACGGACGACGACGCGGTACTCGATTTCTTCCAGCGTTCGTCTCGCAACATCCTGGCCGCGGAAGCGGCCGCCGGCGTGACACACCATGTCGTGCTGTCGATCGTCGGCGCCGACCGGCTCCCGGACAGCGGCTACTTCCGCGCGAAGATCGCCCAGGAGGAAGCGGTGAAAGCCGACCCGGTGCCGTACACGATCGTGCGCGCCTCGCAGTTCTTCGAGTTCATCGGCCGTCTCGCCGATTCGAGCATGATCGGCGAGAGCGTTCATCTGCCGCCCGTGCTGGTTCAGCCGGAGGCGGCGGACGACGTCGCCGCCGCACTCGCGGATGTCGCAGTGAACGAGCCCGTGAACGGCACCGTCGAGCTCGCCGGCCCCGAACAGTTCCGGCTCGACGCACTCGCCCGACGTGTGCTCAGCGCGCACAACGACCCGCGCCGCGTGACCGCAGACGCCCGCGCACGCTACTTCGGCGCAACGCTCGACGACCACTCACTCACCCCCGCAAGCAACGCACGCATCGCCCCGACCCGCTTCGAGGACTGGCTCAGCCGGTCCCTAGCCGCGTAACCCAACGTCGCAACGCACAAGGAGATCCTCATGGCCATCACCACCCGCACACGACCCGTCGTGCTCGAGGCGGCGTCGCAGGAGTTCGTCGACGCGACGTCGACGCCTCCGTTCATCTTCGAGCTCACGCCCGACGAGGCCCGCAAGGTGCTCGACGACGTCCAGGCCCAGCCGATCGACAAGCTGCCAGTCGACGAGCGCTGGATCACCGTCCCTGCCAGCGTGGGCGACGTACGCGTTCGCATCGTGCGGCCGCCGGGCGCCGAGGGGACGCTGCCGGCGATCCTCTACATGCACGGCGGCGGCTGGGTGCTCGGAAACGCCGGTACCCACGACCGACTGGTTCGGGAACTCGCGGTCGGCACGGACGCCGCGGTTGTGTTCGTCGAGTACGAGCGCTCCCCGGAGGCCCACTATCCGGTCGCGATCGAGCAGGGCTACGCCACGGCACAGTGGATCATCCGCGAGGGCGGCTCGAACGGGCTGGACCCTGACCGGCTGGCAGTCGCGGGGGACTCCGTGGGCGGT
>JBJMJE010000070.1:0-4702 GCA_045806505.1 Gaiellaceae bacterium | reverse complement strand
CCTCGAGCTGCTCGAGCTCGAGTCGGTCACGTGCTGCGGCGCCGGCGACATCCACGAGGCCGAGCCCGACTACTACCTGCACCTGAACGCGCGGATCCTCGCGTACGCGCAGGCGACCGGCGCCGAGACGCTGATGACGATCTGCAACGTCTGCACGCTCAACCTGCGCCAGGCCGACCACCAGCTGAAGCTCGACGACAAGCTCCGGGCGCGCGTGAACGAGAACCTCGAGTCCGTCGGTGTGCCGCCGTACGACGGGAAGGTCGAGGTGAAGCACTTCCTCTGGATGGTCGCCGAGGGAGAGGGCTTCGCAAGGCTGCAGCAGGTCGCGCACAAGGGGCTGAAGGGGCTGAAGGTGGCGCCGTTCTACGGGTGCCAGATCCTCCGCCCGTCGAAGCTCCTCGGCTTCGAGGACCCCGACCGGCCGTGGTCGCTCGAGCGGATCATCACCGCCTGCGGCGGCGAGCCGATCGACTATCCGGCGAAGATCAAGTGCTGCGGCTTCCCGATCATCCAGGCGCGCGAGGAGACCGCGCTCGGCGAATTGATCCAGCCGATCGAGCAGGCGATGGAGCGCGGCGCGGACGCGATGGTCACGCCGTGCCCGCTCTGCCACCTGTCGCTCGACGCGTGGCAGTCGAAGCTGCGCGCGGCGACCGGCCGTGACTTCGCCATGCCGATCCTGCATCTCTCGCAGCTGATCGGCGTCGCCGCCGGCTTCGAGGAGTCGGAGCTGCGCTTCAAGCGGCACGTCGTCTCCGTCGAGCCTGTCCTCGACAAGCTCCAGGCCTGAACGCACTCGCCGGACTTGCGGGCGCCGCCGGCGCGGCGCTTGCCTGGGCGTGGTTCGAGGCGGGCTGGGTGCGGCTCGAGACGCTCGACGTCGAGCTGGCGGGGCTGGCGCCCGAGCTCGAAGGGCTGCGCATCGCGCACCTCTCCGACCCGCACCTCGGCATGCCCGGCCGTTCCGAGCTCGCGGTCGCCAGGGCGGTCGACTGGGTCGAGGAGCGGCAGCCGGACCTCACTCTCCTCACGGGCGACCTGCTCACGCGCGCATCGGGCGAGGCGACGCTGCGGCGGATCCTGCCGCGGCTGCCACGGGCGTACGCGATCCTCGGCAACCACGACCTGGCGATCAGCCGCGACCCGTTCGTCGAGCGGACATTCGTCGAGGACCTCTCGCCGGTGCGGCTGCTCTCGGACGAGGGAGTCACGCTGGAGGTTCGCGGCCGGCGCGTCTACATCGCAGGCGCCGATCCGCGGTCGAAGTGGGTGCGGTCGCGGCGCCAGCCGCAAGAGCTCGTGGTCGCGCGGGACGAGGCGGACCTTCGGATCCTGCTCGTTCACTACCCGGAGCTCGTCGATGACGTGGCGCCCGGCGCGTTCGATCTCGTGCTCACGGGCCACATGCACGACGGCCAGATCTGCGTGCCGTACCCGGGCGGCAAGCTGCGGCTTGCGCACCTGGACGCGCGGTACACGCGCGGGCTCTACCGGACGGACGCGGGTGTGATGCACGTCTCGGCCGGGCTCGGCACGACCTTCGTGCCGTTCCGCTTCGCCGCAAGGCCCGCGGCGACCGAACTGGTGCTACAAGGTGGATCGCGATGAGCACGCGGGTCGTAGGTCTGACGGGAGCGACGCTCGAGACGACGCCGAGCGTCTGCCACACGTGCGTCTGGTGGCAGTCGCGCCTCGGACGCGACACCGACAAACGTCGTTGGATCGAGCGCATCGAGGACGAGACGGGATCCTGGGGAGCCGTCTACCACGATGACGACGGGCGGCTGCTCGGCTCGATGCAGTTCGGACCGGCGAGCTTCTTCCCGCGCGCGCAGGAGCTGCCGGCCGGCCCCGCGAGCGACGATGCGTTCCTCGTCACGTGCGCGTACCTGTCCGAGCCGACGACGCCGTGGGTGATGCAGTCGCTCTTCCTGACGGCGATCGGCGAGGCGCGCGAACGGCACGCGCCGGCGCTCGAGGCCTTCGCGTACCGCTACCGCGAGGGCGAGACCGCGTACGAACGGTTCGAGGTGCACCGCACGGTCTTCCCGCGCGACTTCCTCGCGGACTTCGGCTTCCGGACGCTGCGCGCGCAGGGACGCGTCGAGCTGTGCCGGCTGGAGCTCGGCGGGCTACAGCCGGTGCTCGAGGGCAAGCGCGTGGAGGTCCTGCGCAAGCTGCGCGAGGCCTTTGCGCCGCCCGCCCCGGTGCCGCAGCGGATTCCCTAGAGCGCGAGAACGAAGCGGAGGCCGCGTTCGGAGCCGGGCCACAGCTCCGTCACGACGCTCGACCCGGCAAGGCGAACGACGCGCCGAAGTGCGAGCGCGACGAAGGCCGCGTCGTCGAGTTGCCCGAGAACCGGGATGAAGTCCGGGATCAGGTCGATCGGGGATGCGAGGTACGGCAGGAGCAGCAAGAGCGGCCACTTCGCCCGTCGGGGAACGCGCTCATCGCGCACAAGGCGCGTCAGGAGCACAACGCAGTCCGGCAGGAACGTCGCGATGTCGCGCGCGGCGCTCAGGCCGCGAGTGCGCTGCGCTCGACGAGCAGCTGCGCGATCTGAACGGCGTTCAGTGCTGCGCCCTTGCGCAGGTTGTCGCCGGCGACCATCAGTGCGAGGCCGTTCGGCGTCGCGGGATCGCGGCGAACACGACCGACCAGCACGTCGTCGACGCCGGCCGCCTGCTTCGGGCTGGGGAAGTCCACCACACGGACCCCCGGCGCTTCCGCTAGGAGCGAGCGCGCCTGCTCCGGCTCGAGCGCGTCCTGGGTCTCGATCCAGATCGCCTCGAGGTGGCCGACGAGCACCGGCACGCGCACGCAGGTCGCCTGCACGGGCAGATCCGGAAGCTCGAGGATCTTGCGCGTCTCCTCGCGGATCTTCGCCTCCTCCTCGAACTCGTCACCCTCCATCGTCCAGTCGCCGCGGAGGTCGTGGTCCTCGACCGACTCCGCACGAAGCCGTTCCATCGACTGCTTGCCGGCGCCCGAGACGGACTGGTAAGTCGCGACGCGGACGCTGCGCAAGCCCGCCGCATCGTGGAGCGGCTTGAGCGCCACCAGCATCTGGATCGTCGAGCAGTTCGGCACCGCGATCACGCCGTTGTGCTCGAGCGCGCGGTCGCCGTTCACCTCCGGCACGACGAGCGGCACGTCCGGCTTCATCCGCCAGGCCGACGACTTGTCGATCGCGACGGCGCCGCCGCGGACGGCGTGCGGCACGAGCTCGAGCGACGCCGACGCGCCGATCGCCGAGAAGCACAAATCGAGGTCGCCGCTCTCGAGCGCCTCGGGCGTGGCCTCCTCGACGACGCGGCCGTCGAGCTCCGAACCGGCCGAGCGCGCCGAGGCGAAGTAGCGCACGTCGTCCCAGTCGCGCAGAAGCTCGCGCAGGACGCCGCCGACGGCGCCCGTCGCGCCCAGGACGCCGATCCTAGGCAAGCTCGAACGCCTCGTGGAGCGCACGCGCGGACCGCTCGACGTCGCCGGTCGGAGCGTGGCACGCGATCTTGATCGACGAGGTGGTCACGACTGCGGGCTCGACTCCCTGGTCGCGCAGCGTCGCGAACGTCTTCGCGGCGACCGGGTGGCTCTTCATTCCGGCTCCCACGACGCTGGCCTTCCCGACGCGTGCGCGAGGGCGTCGAAGAGGTCGGCCGCGCCGATGCCGGTCGCGCGGTACACGAGCTCCTCACGCGTGTGCACGACGCCGGAGATAATCGCTTTTTCGAGCATTGGATCTTCCTCCTGGGTGATCCACGTCCCGTCCGCATCGGCAAACGTCGAGCGGACGTGAAGCCTCACATTGTGGTTCCGCGCGAACTCGACCGAGCGTAGCTGCAGGACGCGCGCGCCGGAAGCCGCCAGCTCCAGCATCTCGTCGTAGCTGAGCGCGCGGAGCTTCTGCGCGTTCGGGGCGATGCGCGGATCCGCGGTGAAGACACCTTCGACGTCCGAACAGATCTCGCACGTCTCGGCGCCGAGGGCGGCGGCGAGCGCGACGGCGGTCAGATCCGTGCCGCCGCGGCCCTCGCGCGCGCACCTCGACGATCTTCGCCTTGCCGGGATCCGGATGCTCGAGACTTCACGGGCCAGGTCGAGCAGCTCGTCGGTCGTGTCGCCCATCGCCGAAAGGACGCCGACCACGCGATTGCCCCCCTCGCGTGCGTCGACGAGTCGCCGTGCGGGTCACGACATCTCGCGGCGACCGGAGAGCGCCCGGCCGAGCGTCACCTCGTCCGCGTACTCGAGATCGCCGCCGACCGGCAGGCCGCTCGCGAGGCGCGTCACTCGCACGTGGCCGCGCAGCCGGTCGGCGAGAAACGCGGCAGTCGCCTCGCCGGTCATGTTCGGGTTCGTAGCGAGGACGACCTCCTGCACGCCGTTGCGCTCGACCCGGCGGACGAGCTCGTCGATGCGCAGGTGCTCCGGCTCGACGCCGTCGAGCGGCGAGAGCGACCCGCCGAGCACGTGGTACAGGCCGCGGTACTCGTGCGTCCGCTCGAGCGAGACGAGGTCGACGGGCTGCTCGACGACGCAGATCAGCGAATGGTCGCGCCGCGCGTCGCCGCAGATCGCGCACACGTCCTCCTCGGTCAGGTTGCCGCATTCCCTGCAGAACCGGACGCGCTCCTTGACCTCCTCGATCGCCTGCGCGAGCGCGAGCGCCTCCTCGCGAGGCACCCGCAAAAGGTGGAAC
>JBJMJE010000069.1:0-6960 GCA_045806505.1 Gaiellaceae bacterium | reverse complement strand
CTCCTCGATCTCGGCGCGCTGCTCGCGCGCGATCGAGCCGTGATGCGCGCGCGCGATCTCTTCCTCTGCGAGCTCGTTGAGCCGCAGCGCGAGCCGCTCGGCCAGACGGCGGTTGTTGACGAACACGATCGTCGAGCGGTGCTCGCGGACGAGACGCAGGACCTCCGGGTAGATCGACGGCCAGATCGACGTGCCGCGGCCCTCGCCGCCGGTGCCGAGCAGGTCGGTGGTCTCCGCGCCGGCGCCGGGCTCGCGCATGTCCTCTACCGGGACGACGACCTGGAGGTCGAGTTGCTTCGAAACGCCCGCGTCGACAAGGCGGATCGGCCGGCCGCCTGCGACGAAGCGTCCGATCTCCTCGAGCGGCCGCTGCGTCGCCGAGAGGCCGATGCGCTGGATCGGGTTGCCCGTGAGCCGGTCGAGCCGCTCGAGGCTCAGCGCCATGTGCGCGCCGCGCTTCGTCGCGGCGACGGCATGCACCTCGTCGACGATGATCGTCCGGACGGCGCGGAGCATCTCGCGCGCCTGCGACGTCAGCAACAGGAAGAGCGACTCCGGCGTGGTGATCAGCACGTCCGGGTGCTCGCGGAGCATCTGCGAGCGTTCGCGCTGCGTCGTGTCGCCGGTGCGGACGGCCACGCGCAGGTCCGATTCCAGCCCCGCGAGTGGCCCGCGCAGGTTGCGCTCGATGTCGTAGTTGAGCGCCTTGAGCGGCGAGACGTAAAGGAGCCGCAGCCCCTTTCCCGCGCCCTCGGCGGTGAGGCGGTCGATCCCGTACAGGAACGCGGCGAGCGTCTTGCCCGAGCCCGTCGGCGCCTGGATCAGCGTGTGCTCGCCGGACGCGATCGCGGGCCAGCCGAGCACCTGCGCCGGGGTCGGCGCGTCGAACGCGCGCTCGAACCAGGCGCGCGTTGCAGGAGCGAAGACGTCGAGCACGTCCACGATCCCAGGGTACTTTTTCCGCTCGCCGCTACTTGAGGACGTACCAGACGATCAGGAGCGCGACGATCAGCGTTCCCGCGACGACGCCGATGAGAAGCGTCACGCCGGTGAGCGCACGGGCGGGCGTCGCGTCGTCGTGGCCGCGGGCGGTGTCGCGAGCCGAGTCGCGAACAGGATCGGTGCTCATACGACCCGCCGTTCCCGGGCGGCGCGCGGGTTAAGCCTGGTTCAGCGAGATGTTGAAGCGCGCGTGGCCGAGCTGCACGAGCAGGCGCAGCCAGAGAACGAGGTACTGCTCCGTCGCGCGGGCACCGGTGATGTCGCCGAGGTCGACGATCCGGTCGGCTGGCCAGCCGAAGGAGCCGAGCAGCTCGACGACCTCGGCCTTGGCTCCCTCGTCGTCGCCCGCGACGAAGAGCACGTGATCGCCCGGCACGCCGTCGGGATCGACCATCACCTGCAGGTTGACCGTGTTCAGCGCCTTGACGACCCGCGTGTCCGGGTACGCGCGCTGGATCTGCTCGCCGATGCTGTCGTCGTTCGCGACGGCGACACGCGGCGGCATCCCCTGGCTCGGGTCGAGCGCGTTCGAGACGTCGATCAGCACCTTGCCCGCGAGGTTCTCGGCGCCGGCCGTGGCGAGTGCCTCCAGCGACGCGGTCCCGCCGGTGGCGTTGATGAGCAGCTCGGCATCACGTGCGGCGTCGGCGTACGAGACCGCGCCGTCGCGCGGCGTGCGCGTCCCGATCGTGACGCCGTGGCCGAGCTCGCGCAGCTTCGTCGCCAGCGTCTGTCCCACCGGCCCGGCGCCGAGAATCCCCACCCGCATTGCGTAGGATCATAAGGTGCCCGCGCGCCTCCACTTCACCGGCAACGACGAGGCCGACGCGCTCATCGCGCAGAACCCGCTCGCGCTGCTGATCGGCTTCGCGCTCGACCAGCAGGTGCCCGTGCCGACGGCGTTCACCGGGCCGCTCAAGCTCGAGCAGCGTCTCGGCGGCCTCGACGCCCGGGAGATCGCCGGCATGGATCCCGAGAAGCTCGATGCTGCCTTCCGCGAGAAGCCGGCGGTGCACCGCTTCCCCGGCAACATGGCGCGCCGCGTGCAGGAGCTCTGCGCGACGATCGTCAGCGAGTACGACGGCGACGCAGCGCGCGTCTGGACGGATGCGAAGGATGCGGACGACCTGCGGCAGCGGATCGCCTCGCTGCCCGGCTTCGGCGAGATGAAGATCAAGTCGCTCGGCGCCGTGCTCGCCAAGCGCTTCGGAGTGAAGGCGGCGCAGGGCCTCGCACCGAGCCACCCGACGCTCGGCGACGTCGATTCGCCCGAGGCGCTCGAGCGCTACCAGGCGCTGAAGCGCGAGCACAAGGCGAAGATGCGCGCGCAGGCGTCGGCCTGATCCAGGTCCGCACGCTCACCGACGGCGGCCAGCCGCCGCTCGAGATCGCGCGGCTCCTCGCATCGTTCCTGGAGCGCGCCGAGCGGACGCTCGACATCGCGATCTACGACGTGAACCTGAACGACGAGACGGAGGAAATCGTCCTCGGCACGCTTCGCTCGGCCGCCGAGCGTGGAGTGCGCGTGCGGCTGCTCTACAACCTCGACCGGCGGCCGCCCGGTGCCGTCGCGCCGCCGCCGCCGAAGACGCGGTACGAGGAGATCGAGGCCCTGCCGATCGCGACCTGCGCCGTTCCCGGCTGGCCCGATCTGATGCACCACAAGTACATCGTGCGGGACGCGGCTTCCGTCTGGACCGGTTCCACGAACTGGACCGACGACTCGTGGTCGCGCGAGGAGAACGTCATCGCCGTCGTCGACGCGCCCCCGATCGCGGCGCTCTACGCCGAGGACTTCGAGCAGCTCTGGCAGACGAAGCGCGTGCGCCGCTCGGGCAAGGTCTCGACCGCGGCTTCCGACGGCGTCCGCGCCTGGTTCACGCCGAAGCGGGCCGAGAAGCTCACGCACCGGATCGCCGACGCGATCGATCGGGCCGAGCGGCGGGTCAGGATCGCTTCGCCGGTCATCTCGTCCGGGTTGATCCTCGGCGCGCTCGCAGAGGTCGCGGCGGACGGCGACGTCGACCTCGCCGGCGTCGTCGACGCGACGCAGGTGCAACAGGTGCTCGCACAGTGGGCGGAAAATCCGATCCAGACCTGGAAGGCGCCGGCGCTGCGAACGGCGCTGACGGCGGCCGCATTCACCGGCAAGCGCTCGACGCCGTACGCGCCGGGCTCGGTGCACGACTACATGCATGCGAAGGTGACCGTCTGCGACGACACGGTCTTCGTCGGCAGCTTCAACCTCTCCCACTCCGGCGAGACGAACGCCGAGAACGTGCTCGAGATCGCGGACAAGGCGATCGCCGATCAGATGGCGACGTTCATCGACGAGGTGCGCGTGCGCTACCCGCCGGTCGAGCTTGCCGTTCGCGTGCGCGTGCGCAAACCGCGCCGCTGGAGGTTCCGTAGGAAACGGCAATGAGCATTCGCGTCTCTCTCGCCGTTCTCCTCGCGTTCGTCGCGCTCGTGGCGGTCGGGTGCGGCGGCGGCTACGGCAACGGCGGCGGCGGGTCGAAGCCGGGCGGCGGCACCACGACGAACAGCAACTCGGGCTACTAGCGCAGGTCGCGCAGCGCCACGCGCGCCGCGGCAAGGCCGCAGAGGCCGTGCACGCCTCCGCCCGGCGGCGTCGACGCCGAGCAGAGGTAGACGTTCGGCAGCGGCGTTCGCCACGGCAGCGGACGTAGTCTCGGCCGCGCCGCGAGCTGCCAGAGCGTGTTCGCGCCGCCGACGATGTCGCCGCCGACGTCGTTGGCGTTGTACTCCTCGAAGTCGCGCGGCCGCATGACGTTGCGCGCGAGGACGAGCTCTCGGAAGCCGGGCGCGAAGCGCTCGACCTGGCCCTCGATCGCGTCGGTGGCGTCGCCGTCCCAGCGGTTCGGCACGTGGCAGTACGCCCACGCGGTGTGCTTCCCGGCCGGCGCCCGAGAGTCGTCGAAGAGGCTCTGCTGCACCACGAGCACGAACGGCCGCGCGCCGGGGCCGCGTCCTTCCCACGGCGCGCGCTCGGACGCCGCGATCTCGGCGAACGTGCCGCCGAGGTGGACTGTCGCGGTTCGCCGCAGCACCTCGCTGCGCCAGGGGATCGGCGCGTCGAGCGCCCAGTCGAGCTTGAACGCCGCCGGCCCGTGGCGAAAGCCGAGCGCGTAGCGCGGGAGGCGCGCAAGACGCGCGAACTCGCTCGGCGCGACGTCGCAGAGGACAGCGTCCGCGCGCGGAAGCTCGTCCACTCGGCTCGAGGTCACGATCTCGCCGCCGAGCTCGACCAGCCGCGCGGCGAGCGCATCGACGAGCGCCTGCGAGCCGCCGCGCGGGAACGCCCAGCCGTCGACGTGCGCGGCCGCGCACAGGGTCAGTCCGAAGCCCGCGCTCGCGGCGCGCTCGAGCGGCAGCACCGAATGCGCCGCGTTCCCGGCGAACAGCGCGCCTGCGCGCTCGGTCTCGAAGAGCCGCGCGATCGCGCGCGCGCTGAGCAGGCCGCGCACGAGCGACGGTCGCAGCCGAAGGAGATCCCAACGCGACCAGCGCTTCGGCCACGCTCTGACGAACGGCTCGACGAGCGCGCGGTACGTCTGCGCGTCCGCGCCTAGTCCGTCCGCCGTCTCCTGCAGCCCGCGCTCGAGCGTCACCGCGTCGCCGTCCAGCGCGTGCGCCGCCGGGATCGGAGGGTCGATCCAGGCGATGTCCAGCCCTCGGAACGCGGGCGACCGCCGCGCGAGCGGCAGCACGGCCGCGCAGATGTCGTGGCGGAAGCCCGGCAGCGTCAGCTCCGCGGTGCGGCAGCCGCCGCCGATCGTGTCGCGCGCCTCGTGCACGGTGACATGGACGCCCTCGCGCGCGAGTTTCACCGCGGCGGCGAGCCCGTTGGGGCCCGACCCGATGACGACCGCGTGCTTCAACGTGCGAGCCGCGTCCACGTGAGCTCGGACTTGGTCGGCAACCGGTAGCGGCCGGAAAGGAGCGGCCGGACCCGCGTGAAGAGCGCGTTCCGCTCGCCGTGTGGCAACGCCGCGAGCGAGCTGGTCGTCGAGTAGAGCTCGAGCAGCTCGTCCGGATTCACTTCGATGGCGTCCGCGAGCCGTCGGTACTGCAAGCGGCTCGAACGGCGAGTCGACGAACGCGTCGTCCCATCGCGGCCCGCGCTGCGCGCTGAAGCGCAGGTACGGCTCGCGGAGCAGCTCCAGCGCCGCATCCGGCAGCGGCGGCTCCGTCTCCCACCAGTGCACCCACACGATCGCCAGGCCGCCCCGCGGCCGAAGCACGCGCGCGATCTCGGCGATCGCCGCGGCTGCCTCGAACCAGTGGAACGCCTCGCCCACGAACACGGCGTCGACGCTCGCGTCCTCGACCGGAATCGCTTCGGCCGTGCCCGCGCGAACGTCGCCGTCGGTGATCAGCGAGCGCATCGCGTCGTTCGGCTCGACGGCGATCACGTGGTCGAACCGCTGCGCGAGCTCGTGCGTCAAACGCCCCGTCCCGGCAGCGAGGTCGAGGACGCGCGCGGTCGAGTCCAGCTCGAGCTGCGCCTGCGCGTGATCGAGCAACGTCTGCGAGTACGGCGGCCGGACGCGGTGGTACGTCTCTGCGACGTTGCCGAAGCTCAGTCGGAGGAGCGGATCGTCCACGTCAGCTCGCAGCGCAGCGGATACACGTACTCACCGGGCGGCAGGAGCTCGCCGAGCTCGGCGAGGATCTGCTCGCGGTCGTCGCGCATGGCGATCCAGCTCACGCTCGCCGCGAGCGCGAGCACGTCGTCGCGCCGGCTGACCTGCTCGTGCTCGACCGCCTCCTCGTGCTTCTCGCCGAACGGGAAACGCTCGAGGACGTTCTCGTCCGGCGGCTCCGGCCGTCCCGCGTCGTGCAGCGCCTCGAGCCGCGCGTTGTAGGCGTTCGGCACCGACGGCCGCCCGTTCGGAACGTTCCACAGGAGCGCAAGGACACCGCCCGGGCGCAGCACGCGCACGATCTCGCCGACGGCCGCGTCGTTCGCGAACCAGTGGAACGCCTGACCGGCGAAGACCGCGTCGACAGATGCATTCGTGAGCGGGATCGCCTCGGCGGCGCCGGCATGGACGTCCGCCTCCGGAACGCGCTCGGCGAGGACGGCGCGCAGCTCGTCGAGCGGCTCGACGGCGATCACGTGCGCGTAACGGTCCGCGAGCACGCGCGTGAGCTTTCCCGTGCCGGCGCCGAGGTCGAGGACGGTGACGCCGTGCTCGAGCGGCAGCTTGTCGAGCAGCGCCGGTGGATAGCTCGGCCGACCGCGGTCGTACTCGGCCGCCGCGCGACCGAACGCCCGGTTTTGCTGGATCAGGCGACTCCCGCAAGGAGAAACGCACGGTTCTCCTTGAGCATCTCGCGCGCGATCACCAGACGCTGGATCTGGTTCGTGCCCTCGTAGAGCTGCGTGATCTTCGCGTCGCGCATCATCCGCTCGACCGGGTATTCCTGGATGTAGCCGTACCCGCCGAGGACCTGCACGGCGTCGGTCGTCACCTCCATCGCAACGTCGCTGCAGTAGAGCTTCGCCATCGCGGAGATCTTCGTCAGCTCGGCGCCGTCGGCGCCCTCGTCGATCAGCTGGCCGCACTTGTAGAGGAGCCCGCGCGCCGCTTCGCACTTCGTCTCCATGTCCGCGAGCATCGCCGCGATCAGCTGATGCTGGCCGATCGGCTTGCCCATCGTCTCGCGCGACTTAGCGTACTCGAGCGCGTAGTCGGTGGCGCCCAGCGCGAGCCCGAGGCCCTGCGCGCCGATCCCGGGCCGGGAGCGGTCGAGCACCTGCATCGCGATCCGGAAGCCTTCGCCTTCCTCGCCGAGGAGGTTCGCGGCGGGCACGCGGCAGCCGTTGAAGAAGATCTCGCCGGTCGTCGAGCCCTTGATCCCCATCTTCGGCTCGATGCGCCCGACCTCGAAGCCCGGCGTGTCTGCCTCGACGACGAACGCGGAGATGCC
>JBJMJE010000068.1:0-17006 GCA_045806505.1 Gaiellaceae bacterium | reverse complement strand
CGGGTCCGAATGCTACGGCCGCACCGAGGATACCGGCCAGACCGAGCCAGCTCAGTGCAGCGCCAAGGGCGGCGGGCACCCGAAGGATCCACGGCAGTCCGATCGCGATCAGCGCACCGACTCCGAGCTCCCATGCCCGCGCAGCCGTCGAGAAGTAGGCGGCAGTCGGGTTTGACGCAGTCAGGTGAATCGACCACGTGAGCGAAGCCGCGACGCCCATTGCGACGACGCCCGCGAGTCCGCGCCGGGAGACGCGGCCGCCGCGGCGGCCGACGCGCAGCACCAGCAGCGCGGCGGCCAAAAAGAGAGGCCACGCAAGGTAGAACTGTTCTTCGACGGCGAGCGTCCAGAAGTGCTGGATCGGAGACGGCGGGTCATCACGTGCGAAGTAATCCGCACCGACATCGGCGAAGTGAACGTTCGCAGCGAAGAACGCCGCCCAGAGAGCGTCATGCAACACCGCGAGCGCCCGCACCGGGTTGAGGTATACGACGCTGGCAGCGCAGGTGGCCACAAGCGTCAGGACGGCGCCAGGCAGGATCCGGCGGGCGCGCGCGGCGTAGAAATCGCCGAAGGGCACGTGTGCTGAATCGAAGGCGCGGCGCAGGAGCCACCCGGTGATCAGGAAACCGGAGATCACGAAGAAGACGTCGACGCCGACGTAGCCGCCGCCCATGCCCGGGACGTCCGCGTGATCGAGCGCGACGATCAGCACCGCGACACCACGGAGTCCCTGGATGTCCGGCCGAAAGCCGTCGCCGGCCCGGTTCGAAACCGCGGCTCGGCCACGACTGAACGTCATTGCGATCACGGCGAGCAGCATCGGGCGAGGCGCTCAAGAAAGGCTCAACCGCCGTGGCCGAGTGTTCGCGCAGTTCGACGCCGCGTGCGAAGCTTCGCACGACGGAAGCGGAGGCCGGAGCAGCGAAAGCACAGCGAGTGGACGATCACCTCGAGATTCGCCTCCTCGGCCCGGTCGCTGCGCTGCGCGCTGGTGTCTCCGTCGACCTTCGGGGGCGTAAGCCGCGCGCGCTGCTGGCGAGGCTCGCCCTCGATCCCGGAACCGTCCTCTCCGTCGATCGCATCGTGGAGGACCTGTGGCCGGCGGGAGCTCCGGAGACGGCCGCGCACGCGGTTCAGGTGTACGTCTCGCAGCTGCGCACTGCTCTTGGGTCGGCGGCGATCGAGAGGGGAGCGGCCGGATACGCGCTCGGCGTCGATCGCAAGCAAATCGATGCTCGGCGGTTCGAGCATCTCGCAGACGAAGGACGCGCGGCACTCCAGGACGGAGACGTCCGCACGTCCCACGGAGCGCTGCGCGAGGCGCTCGAGCTCTGGCGTGGCCCGGCACTCTCGGACTTCGTCTACGAGCCTTTCGCGCAGCTGGAGATCGCGCGGCTGGAGGAGCTCCGCCTCGTCGCGCTCGAATGCCGCATCGACGCCGACCTCGCGCTCGGCCGGCATGCCGAGGTCGTCGCGGAGCTGGAAGCGCTCGTCGAAGCTCACCCGCTGCGCGAAGGGCCGCTGCGCCGGCTGATGCTGGCGCTCTACCGCTGCGGCCACCAGGTGGACGCTCTTGCCGCCTACCGTCGGGCGCGCGGTGCGCTCGTCGCCGAGCTCGGAATCGAACCCGGGCCGGAGCTGCGCGAGCTCGAGGCCGCGATCCTGCGGCAGGACGAGTCCCTGCTCCCCGACCGCCCGGCGCCGGCGGCGATGCAGTTCCGTCGCCTCGTCACGGTGCTCGTCGCGAACGTGTTCGTCTCGCCCGTGTCCGGCGAAGGGGTCGACGCGGAGGCCGCCGCGCCGTTGATCCGCCGTGCTTTGGACGCTGCCGCCGGCGCAGTAACACGGCACCGCGGCACCGTCCAACCGGCCACGGGAGACGCGATCGCTGCGGTGTTCGGCATCCCGGCCTCGCACGAGGATGACGCATTGCGCGCTGTCGGCACCGCGCTCGATATTCGTGCCGAGCTGACGGCGCTGAACGCGGGACCGCGCGCAGAGGCGCCGGCGGTTGCGGCGTCGATCGGAGTGGAAACAGGCGAAGTCGTCACTGCGCCACAGCACACACGGGGGCAACTGCTCACCGGGGAAGTGGTCAACGTCGCCGCGAAGCTTGCTGACGCGGCCGCGCCGAACGAGATCGTCGTCGGTTCGCTCGCCGGACGTCTCGTCGACCATGCGGCCGTGCTCGAGCCTCTCGGTGAGCTCGACGTCGGGCCGCGACGCGACGGCGTACGGGGATATCGCCTCGTCGAGATCGCTCCGGCCGCATCCGCCTTCGAGCGCAGGGTGGACGCGCCGTTCGTCGGTCGGAGGCGTGAGCTCGCAACGCTGCGTAGCGCGTTACGCAGCGCGATCGCGAACGAAGCTGCGGAGGCCGCCCTCATCGTCGGGCCGGCCGGGGTCGGCAAGTCGCGTCTTGCGGACGAGTTCGCGCGCCGCGCGAGCGGCGTCACTGTGCTCTACGGACGGTGCCTACCGTACGGCGACGGCATCACGTACTTGCCGTTGCGCGAGGCGTTGGACAGCGCCGACCAAAGTGAGCAACGGCGGACTCTGCTCCAGGCCCTCGAGTCGGACACACCGTCGCCGGCGGGCGAGATCGCGCTGGAGTTCCGGCGCTTCTGCGGCGAGCTCGCGCGACAACGGCCGCTCGTGCTCGTCTTCGACGACGTTCAGTGGGCGGAGCCGGCCTTCCTCGACCTCGCGGTCGGCGTGGCGGCGAAGAGTGCGTCGCGGATCCTCGTCCTGTTCCTCGCGCGCGAAGAACTGCTGGTGGAGCGCGCCGACGCCATTGAAGCTCGACGAATCGTTCTCGACGGCCTTTCGCAGGACGAGACCGACGCGGTTCTGGACGGGCTCGGCGGAGGAGCGCTTGCGAGCGACCAACGAGCCAGGATCGTCGAGACCGCAGAGGGAAACCCGCTCTTCCTCGAACAACTCGTCGCGCTTGCGCTCGAGGGACGAGGCGGACGTGGCTTGCCCGAGACGATCCAGGCTCTGCTCGCCGCGAGGCTCGATCGCCTCGGCCCCGGCGAGCGCGCGGTGCTGGAGCGCGCCTCCGTGGTCGGCAAGCACTTCAGCGTCGACGACGTCGCCGCGCTCATCGACGGCGCCGCGGCAGAGACCGCGCGTCCGAACCTCGAGTCCCTTTCGAAGCGCGGGTTCCTGCGCCGCCAGAACGACAGTTCGTTCGCCTTCCGTCACGTCGTCCTGCAGCAGGCGGTGTACCGCGCCGCGCCCAAGAAGGTGAGGGCCGAGCTTCACCGACGTTTTGCAGACCGCCTGGTCGAGGAGTCGGGCCACTCGGCCGAGCTCGATGAGCTGGCCGGCTATCACTTCGAACAGGCTTACCGGTTGAAGGAGGAAATCCGGCAGGTCGACGAGGTCGCACAGCGCCTCGGCGAGGAAGCCGGCCGTCGGTTGGGCTCGGCGGGGATCCGTGCGCTGCAGCGGGGTGACATGCACGCCGCCCTGAACCTCCTCACGCGGGGCACGGCGCTTCCTGCACGCGATCAAGCTCACCGTCGTGAGCTGCTTTGCGAGCTTGCGCTCGCGCGCGTGGCCGCCGACGATCTCGAGGGCGCGGGGCGAGTGCTCGCCGACGTCGTCGCGCAGGCGCGTGGCGCGGGTGACGAACGAACGGAAATGCGCGCACGAATCGAGCAGGAGTACGTGCGCCTCCGTCGCGAGCCTCAGCGGACTGCCGACCATCTGTTGAACGCAATCACCGACGGCGTTCCGACGTTCGAGCGCTCGCGGGACCGGCGCGCGCTCGGCCGGGCATGGCTGCTCAGAGGGTTTGTCGAGGGAGGCCAGCGCGGCGATCACCAGGCGTGGCAGGAAGCCGCCGAGCGTGCGCTGGCGCACTACAAAGCGGCGCGATGGCCGCTATCCACATGCGTGGGTGAGATCGCCGCCGCTCTCTACTGGGGCCCCGCTCCAATCGACGACGCCGCCCGCCGCTGCGAGCTGCTGCTCTCCGACGAGCGCCTCGATCTCCCCGGTGCCGCCTATCTCCGCGCGTTCCTCGGCGGGCTCGTTGCGCAGCGGCACGAGTTCGAGCGCGCGAGAGAGCTGACGCGTTCGTCGCGAGCGACGCTCGAGGAGCTGGGGATGCATGCTGCAGCCCAGACGTACTGCATGCCGGTGCTCGCGGACATCGAGATGCTCGCCGGCGACGCATCCGCGGCAGAGACGATCTTGTCCGACCTGTGCGACCGGCTTGCCAAAGCCGGCGATTTCAGCCACCTCGCGAGCAGGGCCGGCGATCTCGCCGAGGCGCTCCTGCAACTCGCGCGCGTGGAGGAGGCGGACGACTGGACGCGCGTCGCCGAACGGCACGCCGCGCCCGATGACCCGGACGCGCAGATGTGGCGTTCCGTCCGCGCGCGCATCAACGTCCGGACCGGCGATCTCGACGTTGCCACCGCACTGGCTTCGGAGGCGGTGCGGCTCGGCGAGCAGACCGACGCGCTGAACCGTCGCGCGAAGGCCGAGCTCGCGCTGGGCGAAGTGCTCCGCGCGGCGCAGGACGTCGCCGGCGCAGCTTCCGCGTTCGGCCGCGCGATCGAGCTGTACGAGCAGAAGGGAAACGTGGTGGGCGCGGCGCACGTCCGCGCCGTCGCCGGACAGCACGTTACGGCCTAAGACGAAGGGCCCGTCGTTGGCGGGCCCTTCGTCTCCTTCGCGCGTACTTCCTAGCTGCCGTTCGGGCCGCCGTTGCCCGCCAGTGCGACGAGTGGTGTCGCAAGAGCGACCAGGCCGACCGCGAACACCGTGAACGTGCGGTGCAGGTACTTGACGCGGCGCATCGTGCCCTCCTTCCGGACTGTCGAATGCGCCTCTCAAGCTCCTGCGCAGTCACAATCCGGAGGCAACGGCGTCCTAACGGCTCGCTAACGCGAGCGTGCGCCGTACCTGTTACGCGATCGGGCGCGTAAGCGCTACGGCCGAGCTCGAACCTGCGTCAGGCGCTGATCCGCGAAGGCGAGAAGCTGCTGCAAGCTGCTGCACAGGCGGCAGTCGTACGTCTCGACGAGACCATCCGTGCCGCCGGTCGCGATGCGCCAACCCGTCGCTGACGTCGCGACGTGGAGCGGAAGGCGGTCGTGCGAGGGGACCTCGAACAGGATCCGGCGTGTCGTCGTGCTGAACACAGCCGCTCCGCCGCCGCCGGCCGTGACGACCCAGCGGCTGTCGGCCGTGAACGCGGCGTCCCAGACACCGCCGTAATGGATACGGAGCACGGGGAGGAGCGCGTGTCCGGTCTCGACGTCCCAGAGACGCGCGTCCTGGTCGAGGCTCGTCGTGGCGACGAGTTTGCCGTCGGGGCTGAACGCGGCCGATGTCAGCTCCTTCCGGTGCCCGCGGAGGACATGCTCGGGCTCGCCCGTCTCGGCGTTCCAGATCCGCGCCTTCTTGTCTTTGCCCGCCGTGAGGACGCGCCGGCCGTCGGGGCTGAACGAGACGGCGACGATCGCGCCGCGGTGACCGCGGAGCTCGTGCGGGAACCGGAGCCTGCCGCCGTCGACGCGCCAGAGCCACGCGACCCCGCCTCGACTTGCAGCGGCGAGGCGGCGGCCGTCGGCGCTGAACGTCAGCGCGGTGATGCGTGCGCCGGTCTTGAACGAATCGAGCACGCCGCCGGTAGCGACGTTCCGCAGGCGAACGTCGCCGCGCGCGTCCGCCGTCGCGACGACGTGGCCGCCCGGCGCGACCGCCGCGGCCGAGACGGGCGCCGGCTCCCGGAACGCGCGCACGAGACCGCCCGGGAACTGCCAGAGGCGTGCGACGCCGTCGCCGTTCACGACGAGGACGCGGCCGGCGGCGGCGAAGGAGGCGCTCGTGATCCGGCTCGGCACGCCGAACGTCTCGATCGAGCCGCCCGCCGTCCGCCAGATCCGCACCTTGCCGTCGGCGCCGACGCTGATCAGCCGGCGGCCGTCGCGGCTGAACCTCGTCGCCACGACAGGGCCGCGGTGACTGCCCATCGTTCGGGAGTACGGCGGCAGACGCCAGCTCCAGAGGCGTACGGTGTGGTCCCTACCCGCCGTCGCGACCTTCTCGCCGTCTGTGCTGAAGACCGCGTCCCTGACCGCGTCCGTGTGTCCGGCGAGCGTCGTCCGCAGCCGGCCCTCCTGGTCGAACACGCGGGCCGTGCGGTCCGAGCTCGCGGCAACGACAAAGCTGCCGTCGCGACTGAAGTGCGCATGCCGAACCTGATTCGTGTTACCGATCAGCTTGTCCAGCACGACGCCCGTGTGCACGTCCCATACTCGTGCGGTGTCATCGGCGCTGGCCGTGAGGAGACGATCGCCGGTGGAGTCGAACTCGACATCGAGCACGCGGCCGTGATGGCCTTCCAACACCATCAGTTGTTTGCCTGTGCGCGCGTTCCAGATGCGGGCGGTGCGGTCGGCACCGGCGGTGGCGAGCAAGACACCGTGCGGCGCAAAGGCCACGTCGGCGATGAAGCCGCGCTTGTTCAGGCGCCGAACGAGCCGCCCTGTCGCCACGTCGAACACGCGCGCGTGCGTGTCGATGCCGGCGGTGGCAAGGAGCGTTCCCGCACCGTTGAAGGACATCGACTCGACCGCATGCGGATGCTTGAGCACCTTCAGACGACGACCGTCGGAGGCTCGCCAGAGACGCGCCGTCTTGTCGTCGCTTGCAGTCGCGACGACGCTGCCGTCCGGCGAGAAGGCCGCCGAGTTGATCCGGCGATCGTGGCGAAGGCGGTAGAGCGGGCGACCGGTGGCAACGTCCCATGCGCGTGCGACACCGTCCTCACCCGTGGTCAGGACGAAGCGTCCGTTCGGGGCGAACCAGGCTCCGGTGATCGGCGCGCCGTGCTTCAGCCTCTGGATCGTTTCGCCGTCGCGGACGCGGACGATGCGCGCTTCGTCGCCTGCCGCCGCTACGAGCAGGCGGCTGTCGGGGCTGAACTGGACGGTCGCGACCGGCGCGCCCATTCGGAAGAGCCCGTCGAGGTAGAGCCCGCGGAGCGCCGCTCGGAGCGTTTCCTCCGCCTGGCGTGACGGCTCGAGCCGCGCGGCGCGCGCGGCCAGCTCGACGCTGCGAACCGGGCGGGGGATGAGCTCCGCGCGCGCCTGCGCCACGAGCTCGCGCGCGTGCGCCCTCGTCGCCGCGCTCCGGGCGTCGCCGCGTTGCGCGAGCGCATAGACGGTTGCAGCGGCAAGCGCGGCGATGACGGCCGCAGCGACGATGGCGGCGACGACGGTGCGCCGCTGGCGCCGCGCGGCCGTGGCGCGCTCGGCTTCGAGTTCCCGCTCGGACCCATATCGAGTTCGCCAGTCGAGGACGGCGTCGGCGAGGACGTCGTGGAAGATCTCGTACTGCGTCGAGCCGTCGGGTGCGGCGACCGGTCGCAGGATTCGCTCGGCAGTGAGCGTGTGCAGCGTCGGCTCGAGCTCGGTCTCGGCCACGTCGGCGTACTCGGCGAGGTCGGAGGCGCGGTGGGCGATCTTCGTCCCCGACGGCGTGACGAGGTAGTCGAACATCGCGGCCGCGCCCTCCTGGCCTTCGGGCGGGAGGGAGGCGAGCGCGTCGTCGAGGTGGTCGCGGACGATCTGCTCCGCTCCGCCGAGTCGCTCGAGCGTGCCGAGGCGAAGGATCTGAGAGCCTTCGCTGCGTTCAGCCTCCCAGAGGCGCTCCATGACGAGAGACAGGAACGGCGTCTCGACGGATTCCGCGACCGGGGCGCCGTCCGCGACGCCGCGGCCGGCGCGGCCGAGGTCGACATGTCCCCTCGCCACCTGGTCGAGGACAGCCTCGACGAGCTCGGGCTCGATCTCGACGGCGTGCTCCGGCGTGAGCTTGTTGAACTCGTCGAGCGGGCCGAGAATCGCCTCCCGCGCGGCCGAGCGGTCCAGGTGCTCGAGCCGGAGCGCGTTTGCGAACAGATTCGGGACCCGCGTCTTGAAACGGTCGAGCGCGGCGAGCGAGTCCTCTCTGAGCGCGAGCAGGAAGTAGGCGCGCAGGCCGTCCCGCGTGACCGCATCCGGGAAGTCGGCTGCGAAGGTTCCCGGCTCGCCTTCGGCACCGTGATAGACGAAGTACTCCTCGGCGCCGTCGAGGATGACGTAGAGCTCGCCGCCGAGGCGAGCGGTCGCCGCTTCCAGCGTGTCCGCAAGCGACCCGGCGAAGTCTCCGCCGACGGCCGCCGAGACGGCCTCCCGCAGCCGCGCGCCGGGGTCGTCGCGCCAGCGGTCGAACACCACGACGGCGAGCGGACCTGACAGGTCGCGCAGCCGCCGCGCCACCCCGGCCCGCAGGATCGAGCTCTTGCCGACGCCGCTCGCGCCGTAGAGGAGGGTCAGACGAGCCGCGGTGATGTTCGCCGCGATGATCTCCTGCTCTCGGTCGCGGCCGAAGAAGAACGTCGCGTCGGCTTCCGAGTCCTCGAACGCCGCGAGGCCCTTGTACGGGCTCGTCGCTTTGACACGCGCCGCAGACTGAACGCTCATGCAGCGGCCTCCCTCAGGAGCCGGGCCGCAAGCCGCTGCACGAAGTCCTGCGGATCGACGTCGAACACGTCGATCCCGCGCTCGCGCCACGCTTCGCGCTCGACCGGATCCGGGGCCCCCTGGATCGCCCACGAGCGGTAGTTGACGCGCGCACGGCCCCACAGGCGGTGCAGGAGCACACGGACGTGCCACGTCTGGAGCGGATAGCCGAGGAAGAGGAAGTGGCTTCGTCGAAGCTTTGCGACGAGTCCGACGGGCACGACGCCCGCAAGCTCGGGCGCGGCGAGAAAGTCGATGTAGTCGTCTTCGCTGACGACGAAGCTCTCCCATTCCCGTTCGGGCGACCGGTCGACCTGCCCGTGGATCTTCAGGATCACCGTCCGTCGGTCCGGAACGAGATCGACGTACGTATTGGGGACGTCGATCACCGCGACCGCGCCGTCGTCCGAGACGTGCAGGAACTTGCCGGCGTTGCGGCCGGAACCGATGTAGCAAACGGTGTCGAACTCCTCGCCGCTGTCTGTGAACGCTCGCTCGAGTGCGTGGTCGAATGCGGCGGTGACGATCACCGGCGGCCGCGATCCTCGCTCGCGCAACGCGGTAGCGAGCGTCGCCAGCTCGCGTTCGAGCGGCGTCGGCTCGTAGTCGTGGTCGAACAGATCGTGGAGCTCGTCGTAGAGCGGCCCGACGCCCTTCATCAGCGCGACGTATTGCGAGACCCTCGCGAGGTCGCGATCGGCGTCGGTCGGGTAGTCGAAGCACTCGGCGAGATATGCGGCGACCTCGGCGGGGCCCGGCAGGGGCGCATGCTCCGCGTGCGGCGGCACGACGGTGCGCGCTCCCGCGCCGAGCACGATCACCAGGCGTCCGGCGACGGCAGCTTTGACGATCTCGCCGTAATGGTCCTCGAGCTGCGGCTCCGGCGTCGCGGTGTCGAGCGTTGCTTCCTGCCGCAGGATCGACGCGTAGAGCATCTGCAGCTCGCGGCTCGGCTCGATGCCGAGCTCGTCGACGAGGCGGCGTCGACCGTCGTGGTAGACGTCCATCGCCTGCGCCTGTCGGCCTGCGCGGTAGAGCGCGAGCATCAGCTGGCCGCGCAGGCGCTCGCGGAGCGGGTGTGTAGCGACGAGCGACTCCAGCTCGGCGACGAGCTCGGCGCCGGCACCGGACGCGAGCTGCGCCTCGAAGAGCTGCTGGACCGCCTCGAGCCGTAGTTCCTCGAGTCGCTGGATCTCGCCTTCGGCGAAGCGCTCGTACGTCACGTCCGCAAGCGGCGGACCGCGCCAGAGCGCGAGCGCGTCGCGAAGCAGGCGCACGCTCTCCTCCGGCGTCGACCGCCTCGCCTCGCCGACGAGCCGCTCGAACACCTTCAGATCGAGCGCGTCAGGTGGGATACGGAGGACGTAGCCGGGAGGCTTCGTGAGCAGCAGGTCCGGTCCGAGAAGCTTCCGAAGCTGGACCACGAGGTTGTGGAGCGACGTCGTCGCGGTGCGCGGCGGCTGCTCCCCCCAGAGCTCGTCGACGAGCCGGTCGCCCGAGAGCGTCTCTCCGGCATGGATGAGCAGGAGCGCGAGCAGCGACCGCTGCTTCTGGCCGCGGAGCGCAATCGGCCCGCTCTCGTTCTCCGCCTCGAGCGGGCCCAGAATCCGGAACACGGTCACGTCCGCGACCGACTGACGTCTGCGGGGGTCAACCCCATTCTCGCCTCCCGGACGAAGTCTCTCCGGTCGAAGTGCCGCGTGCAAGCTCGGCGCGCCGTGATTTCGCGACGCGTTCGCTGATCCGCCGGCCGCGTTACCGACCTGTTGGTCCCGCGTGATCGAGCCGTTTCGGCTCGGACCGACGGTGCTGTGCGATGGACGGCACAGACACCACACACGGGAGCCACGGCCGCGGGCGCGTGCCCGGCATCGCAGTTGCGCTCGTCGCCGCCGCACTCGCCGGCTGGGTTCCGCCGTCGGGTCGGGCCGAACGCTCGCCGCACGCGACGACACCGGCCGTCCGCGTCACGACGATCACGTACCGCAGCCACGACGGTGCCCGGCGCGAGGCGACGGTCGTCCTGCCGGCGTCGTACGGCTCGACCGACCACGCGCCGATCCCGCTGGTCATCTCGCCGCACGGCCGCAACGTCACGGGCCGCGCGAACGCCGGCTACTGGGGGACGCTCCCGGCGGTCGGTCGTTTTGCGGTCGTCAACCCGGAAGGCAAGGGTCGGCGGCTCGCGAGGAATTCGTTCGGCTACACGGGGCAGATCGACGACCTCGCGCGGATGCCGGAGATCGTGTCCGCAGCGCTTCCGTGGGTTCACATCGACCGCAGCCGGATCTATGCGCTCGGAAGCAGCATGGGCGGCCAGGAAACGTTGCTCCTCGTCGCGCGGCACCCCGACCTGCTCGCCGGCGCCGTCGCGATGGACGCCGTGACCAACCTCGTCCGCCGCTACCGCCAGATGCCCGACCTCGCGTGCGGCGTCCGGTGCGTCCGCCGCTTCGGACAGCCCTACGGGCTGCTCCTGCAGCAGAACCTGGCGCACGAGGTCGGCGGGACGCCGGCAGACAGCCGCCGGCAGTACGAAGCGCGCAGCCCGCTGAGCCTCGCGCAGCGGATCGCGTCCTCGGGTGTGCCGCTCCAGATCTGGTGGAGCAAGAACGACCGCGTCGTCACCGACCAGGCGCATCAGTGCGGCGCGCTGTTCCAGGCGCTTCGCCGCCTCGGAGCCGCTGCCCCGGTGGCCGAGTTCGTCGGAAGCTGGCGCCACTCGCACGAGATGAGAGCGACGGCGTTCCTGCCGATCGCGCTCCAGAGGCTCGGGCTGCTGCCGGCCGCCACGAAGATGCTCCCCCGCAGCGTCGCGGTCACGAAGGCCACGCCCGTCGCGACCTAGTCACCGAGTCGCCGTTCGCGCAGTGACTCGCACGGTGCCGCGACGTCCGGACAGGTCGATCGTCCCGCTCCGCGCATCGAACCGCGCGGCGGGGCGACCGTCGACGCTCAGCGCGACGAGTCGCACGTTCTCGGGCAGCCGCAGCCGCAAGGCGAATCTGCGCGGCGGCGTCCGGCGCGGGACGACGATCGTCGCCTCGACCGATCGTGCGCGCGCCCGGATCTCGTACGAAAGCAGACCGAAGCTCGTCGGCATGCGGCGGACGACGATGTGCTTGCCGGCCTGCAGCCACGCCCTCGGCGTCGCGAAGCCGAGCTCGAGGCCCTCGGGCTCGCCGTCCGAGCCGCGCCGCTCGTGCACGAGCATCAGGCGCAGCTTCGTCAGGAACGTCGCGTTGCTCGCAGAGTTCGGCGGCAGGTACGCCGTGCGCAAATAGCTCCCCTCGTGCGGCGCGACGGCCGCAGCCTCTCCGCCGACGAACGTCCCGGGCGTCATCGCGACCGCGAGTTGCCCGTAGAGCGAGAGGACGAGACTGTCTGGTGCATCGACGTCCGCGAGAAAGCGCGCGAGGCTGTTTCCGTACACCTCGTCCGTGCCGCCGCGCGGGAATCCGCCCTCGCCGTAGAGCCTGTACGCGCCTGCCCGTACCAGGCCGAGCAGGCGCGACCCGTGCAGCAGCGTGTACTCCAAGATCCCGTCGGCACGGGTGCCACCCCGCTCGAACAGGCCCGAGGCAAGGGCATACGGCATGACGAGGTTCCAGTAGCTGCCGAGGCGTCCTTCCGTCACGGAGCGGTACGGGCGCTCGCCGTCGAGGAGCGACGCCGGGACGAAGAGCGAACCGTCGGGGAGGCGCTGCTCGGACGCCGCGACGGCTCGCCGGAGCGCTCTCCCGAGCTTTCGCGCGGTCGTGCCGGCAGACCGCGCGAGTTCCGGTTCGCCGGCGTCGTCCCACGCGGCGGCGATCGCGCGCATCCCCTGCCACGCGACCGATTGCGAATGAACGCCGTAAACCGCGTCGCCGATGTCGGACGAGTAGCGCTCGCGCGCGAGCAAACCGTGCGGATCGTGCGCCACCTGCCGCCCGAAGTCGCGCACGTATCGACGCAGAGCAGGCGTGATGCGCGCGAGGGCACCGCGGTCGCGGTAAAGCCGGTAGTGGGATGCCGCCGCGAGCAGTCTCTCTCCCTGCTTCCAGTTCGGGTACGGGCGGAGTCGTCGCGTCAACGACAGCTCGATGATCGAGCGGCTGACGCCGCGCTGCCCCCATTCCGCCATCGCCTGAGCCACGTCGAGAGCCTCCGGGTAGGAGAACTCCTCGTACGGATTGCCGAAGCTGTAGCGCCAGCCGAGGATGAGGTTCTCGGCGAGCACTGCACGCCAGGCGTCCATCACGACGGTCTCTGGAACCTGCACCGCCGCACCGGATCGGAGACGCCGGTTCCAGGCGCTTACGGTTGCGCGTCGGGCAGTCGTGTACGCCGAGCGGGACACGGTCCGAAGAGCGCGCGTCTGCTCCCAGGCGACGTAGAGCGTGCCGCGTTCGCCGGCGCGCACCGCGCGCGACCGGGCCGCGCCACCGTCGACCTTCATGCGGAGCACGACGGGCCGCCGGGCGTCGACGCTCAGGCGTACGAAGCTCGCGACTTCACTGCGGCTCGGCAGGTGCCAGGCGAAGGACTCCTGCGCGTACCGATTTCCGGCCGCGTCGGAGTATCGCGTTCGAAGGATCGGCAGCCAGCCGGCAGCGAGAGAGCCGGGCGTGAGCCGGCCGAAGCACGAGCCGAAGCGTTCGTTCCCAACGAAGACGCTCAGCGCCCTTCGGTGGGCATGGTGGGCGAGGATCTGGCTCCCGTCCGCAACGTGTAACGCCGCCGTCTCGGCGCCGTCGTTTCCGAACGGCGGCGCGAAGGCGACGTAGTGAAAGCCCGACCTCGTCAACGGCCGTCCCTCGTCCTGCGCGAGCAGAAGCGGTGGAAGGAGCCGGTGCGCGGCCGTGTAGGTCGGACCTGCCGGCGCCTGCAGCAAGTGTTCGCCCCACACGTCGCGCCGCGCTCGGAGAACACGCCGCGTCGCTGCGACGTGCGCGCCGTCCGCGCGCGGCAACGCGCATCGAACACCGCGCGTGGCGGCGGGAGCACTCGCTGCCGACGCCCCGCCGAGGCAGACGGCCGTCGACAACCCGACCACGAGCGTCGACGCAAGAGCCCGTTCCTTCTTCTCATCGTTCGCGCTGGAGAAGCCCCGCCGCCGCAGAGCGGGGCTTCTCGTCTCGAGACAGGCAAAGACTCGGATCGTCACGCGGTCACGGCAAGACGATTGCGCTTCCGTCGCGGCTCCGCCTGTCCGACGCGCCGTAGAGCTTGAACGTGAGCGGGTCGACTGCAAGCGACTGGGTCGCCGCAAAGGTCGCTCCTCCCGGCGCTCCGAGACGCTGCCCGAGGGCACGTAGGTAGGCAATGCTGTCTGCCGGAAATTCCGGGTTCCAGCCGATCCCCGCCGCGGGCCCGTTCAACCAGAAGCGCGGCGCATTCACGGCATCCGAGATGGACATCCGCTGGTCGATCACGTTCGACACGACCTGCAGCACCGTGCTCGGGATCCAGCCGCCGCCCCAGGCGCCGCTGGCGACGAGAGGTTCGTCGTCCTTGAAGATCAGGACCGGCGTCGTGTTCCCCCTCGCGCGCCTGTTCGGCCCGGCATCGTTCGCCCCCGGAATGCCGGCGGCGAGGTTCTTCGTCGGAGACAGGTTGAAGTTGATGAGGGCGTCGTTCAGTGCGAATCCGTAGCCGGGAACGGTGATACCCGTGCCGAATCCGTCCGTGAGGGTGGTGGTGAAACTCACCATGTTCCCCCACTTGTCGACCACTGAGAAGTGGGTCGTGTGTGCGCCGTTCGACTGGTCGAACTCGACCGGCGTGCCGAGTCCAGCCGCGCAGGGATCGCCCGGGGCGGCCGTCGGCAGCCGGGCGCTGTCGCTGATCAGACGGCTTCGCACCGCCGCGTAGGCGTCGGAGAGCAGACACTGGGTCGGCACCGGGTAACCGAACGTCGGGTCGTCGTCACCCATCCACATGTCGCGATCGGCGAGCGCGAGCCGCGTCGCTTCGATCATCACGTTCAGCGTCTTTCCGGCACCGAAGCCGTAGCCGCGACTCGAATCGCCGAGGGGGAAGGGCTCCATGAGCTTGAGCGCCTGCAGCAACACGAGCCCGCCCGCCGACGACGACGGAGCCGAGACGACGTCGTAGCCGCGATAACCGATGGAGATCGGCTTCGTGACTTTGACCGTGTAGGCGGCGAGATCGGCAGAGGTCATCCTGCCCTCACAGCCCTTGGCTCGGCTTCTCGCCTGGGCGGCGATCAGCGCGGGCGCGATCTCTCCCGTGTAGAGGACGGACGGCCCTTGCTCGGCGATCAGCCGGAACGTCTTCGCCAGATCGGGTTGCTCGAGCCGGTAGCCGACGGGGAGTGGGTCGCCGCTGGGCAGGCGGAAGACGGCGCGCGTTTCGGGCTGGAAGGCCGCGCGCTCCTCCGTCGTGGCACTCGCCAGATCGAAGCCGACCGCAAAGCCGTCAGCGGCGAGCTGGATCGGCCTCTCGAGCGTCTCGGCCAGCGACATCGTGCCCCACCGCCTGAGCATGAGGTCGACCGCGGCCAGTGTTCCGGGAACACCGACGGCGCAGCCGCTCTCGTTTCGCACGGACAGCGGGGTTCTGCCGACGAACATCGCCGGGTCGGCGGCCGCCGGTGCTTTCTCACGCGCGTCGATCGCGAAGGACTCGCCGTCCGCGAGATGCACCAGCATCGTGGAGCCGCCGCCGATACCGGTCGTGTGCGGACGGGTCACGCTGAGGGCGAACTGGACCGCGGCCGCGGCGTCGATCGCGTTGCCGCCGGCTCTGAGGATCGCCGCTCCGACGTCAGTCGCATGTGACTCCTCCGTCACGACGACACCGTCGCCGTCATAGACGCGCACGTCGACCGGCGCGCTGTCGCTGTCGTTCGCGGTGTCGAACTCGCCGGGGCGGGCGTCCGAAACCACGGCCACGAGGTTGTGCGCACGACACCACATCGCGCTCGTCGACGCATGCGGGCATGTCGGGAGAGACAGCGTCAACGCGAACGGAAGATCGGCGTGTCCGCCGGCGGCGACGTCGATCTGGCGTCTCGCGAGGAGCTCGAGGCCGTCGTAGACGGAGACCGCGGCGCTCGCCCCGGTGTCGCCCCCGACCTCGTCCAGGGACACGTCGGCGCCGAACGTTTGCTTGCGCACCACCCTCGCGGGAGCGGCAAGCTCGACCTTCAGGTCCGGTCGCAGGACGACGTGCGTCTCCGCACGGAGCTCGTTCTGGCTCCCGTCCTTGACATGTGACTTGACCTCGACGAGATCGCCTCGCGCTAGGTCGCTGCGTCCGAGTACCGCGACCTCCCCGTCGACGGGCACATCGAAGAGGTTCTCCGTGCTCACGTGGTGCCCGAGAGCCGAGAACGTCTCGAGCTGAACCTTGTCGAGCGTGTCGGGGAGCCGACCGCTCTCGCTTGCGAGTCGGAGGTAGACAGCGGTATGCCCGCCCCCGAGCAGCGCTTCCACGGAAAGCGAGTACGGGCTCGTCGGCGCGGCCGTCGCGGACGGGACCACCAACACCGCGAAGAGCGCGGCCGCGACCACGAAGCGCTTGTCCATCGTGCACTCCCATCTCTTGGAGAAAAGTGACTGCGCGCGAGGCTGACCGGCGGCGCTCAAGAAGCGCTCAACGGGACGGAAAATCCGCAGCGGCTCTGACAGCCGTTGCATTCGAGCCGAACGGGACGGACGATCAGCCGGCGGGCGCTGCCCGGCCGATAGCGCACGTCTCGAACGGTGGCGCCGCGCCATGGCTTGTCACGCGTCACGCCGTCCAATTCCACGTCTCGAGACTGCCGGTCGATCACCATTCGCGAACTTAACCAGCCACGCCACGCCACGCCACGCCACGCCGACGTCACGGCATGCAGCGTGGCCGGCTGGCTGAGCCTGAGCGCGATACTGCGCGCGTGGAGCAATACGACATTCGCCTACGCGGCCGCTCATCGAAAGGCAAGCAAATGGTTCGCAATTTCGGCTCCATTTGGACCGTCGTCGGAACCAATGGCCCTAATGTTCTCATCGTTTCTCCTCCGACAATGCCCACGTTCTGCCGCACCATGATGGAGAGTGGCGACCCGAACTTCGAGGTCGTGCGGCCGGACACGCCGCGTGAACCGGAAGCGAACGCGGGATGACGCGCGAGACGCTCCTGTGCTGCTCGCATGCACCTGCATTCGCCGCCGGCTGCTGGTCTTGACACGCGTTTACCAATCCGGCGACCGCATCGGCCAGTCCATGCTCATCCCTCCAAATCCGCTGAAATCCACCGACGTCGGTGTTCGCTGGCGAACAACTGGCGAACGAACGCGCGCCGAAAACGGACGAATCAACGCCTTTGGACGAGCACCGGTATGGCGATCAAGCGACGCAGGGAGCGAGGCTCGCCGGCGCGCTGTGGCCACCACTCGCACGCAGAAGCAGGATGCGGTCGCCGGATTGGTAAACGCGTGTCAAGACCAGCAGCCGGCGGCGAATGCAGGTGCATGCGAGCAGCACA
>JBJMJE010000067.1:0-3291 GCA_045806505.1 Gaiellaceae bacterium | reverse complement strand
CGCCGTCGTCCATCGTCAGGTGCGGCTTGTGGTCGACGGCCGCCTCGATGTGCGAGTAGTACGTGTCGTTGTCCTCGCCCTTGATCGCGAAGACGCTGACGTCGAAGTCCTCGACGAGCGCCGCGGCGACGTCGTCCTGCGTCGAGAGCGGGTTCGAGGCGCAGAGGACGACATCGGCCCCGCCCGCCTTCAGCGTGCGCATCAGGTTCGCGGTCTCCGTCGTCACGTGCAGACAGGCCGCAACGCGGTAGCCGCTCAGCGGCTGCTCCGTCTCGAACCGCCGCCGGATCGCCGCGAGCACCGGCATCTGCCGGTCCGCCCACTCGATCCTCCGTACTCCCTCTTCCGCGAGCGCGAGATCTTTCACGTCGTGCCGCTTCGTCGTTGCCATCGGTGTCCTTCCTGTTAGGCGGCGAGCAGCCGCTCGTGCTTTCGCTGTTCCCATTCCAGGGCGTCGGCGTTGCCGGCGAACCACGTGTCGACAGCCGCCTTCAGATCCGGCTCACGCCGCAGCCGCGCCGCGAACGCGAGATCGGAGATCTCCACGTGGAACCGCCGCCGGAGCTCGGCGAGCGCGCGGAGCTGGTTCAGCTCGCGCAACCCGTAGAGCCGGTAGCCGGAGGCGCTCCGTGCGGGGACGACGAGGCCCGTGCGCTCGAGGTACCGCAGCATCCGCGCAGACCAGCCCGTCCGCAGTGCCGCTTCGCCGACGGTCGTCGCCTCCACGCGCTCGACCTTAACACACGCGTGTCAAGGCTGCGCCGCCAGGTACGCGCGGAGCCTCTCCGCCGCAGCCTCGGCCTCGTCGTCCGACGGCGGCCCCGCCGCCCACCGCTCGAGATCGAGATCCCAGCCTCGCTTTGCGTCGGTCGGCCAGCGCGGATAGAGGACGAGGTGGACGTGAAGCGGCGGCTTGTCGACCCACATCGTCAGATACGCCCGCTCGGCGCCGAGGCCGTCGACGATCGCGCGCGACACGAGCTGAAGGAACGGCCCGAGCTCTGCCGCCTCGGCCGGCTCGAGCTCCCAGAGCGACTCACGGTGCTCCTTTGTCTTCACGACGACGGCGCCCGTTCCGAAGGGGCCGATGCAATGCTCGGCGCGCCAGGTGGACGTCTCCGCGATCGGTCCGCCGGGGACGGGCACGCGCCCCGCTGTCGTGTCGCAGGCCAGGCAGCCGTGGACGTCCGCTACGGCGCCGTCGTCCCTTCGCGCCCGTAGCGGTCCTCGAGCCGCACCACGTCGTCGAGCTCTGGCGTGGACACCTCGACGACCGTCGTGTCGTCGAGCGCCGTGACGCGATGGACGGTCCCGGGCTCGAAACGGAAGTACGCAGGCGCGGCGACGATCTCTTCGTTCAGAACGGCCTCGCCCGCCTTTCCGAGCTCGATCTTCGCGCGACCCGACTGCAGGTACCACGCCTCGTCCTTCACGCGGTGGAACTGCAGGCTGAGGGACTCGCCCGCGCGGACGAAGAGCACCTTGCCGACGTACCGGTCGGTCTCGGCCCAGATCAACTCCCAGCCCCACGGCTTCTCGACCCGTCTCGCGTCGACCGCCCACGCGTCCAGGCTGAGGAGGTTCGGCGAGTCGGTGCTCATACGGACACGGCGGCAACCTCGGGATGCGCCCGCACGAACGCCTCGGCCTCGCGCAACTGCTTCGGCGTGTTGACGGTGAGCCAGTAGCTCGTGTTGCGGTACGCAGCGATCTTCCCTTCGCCGGCGAGCGCGGGAAAGGTCGTGTCCTCGTGGTCGCCCCGCTCGGGCAGGCGGTCGATGCACTCGTCGTCGAGGACGTAGACGCCCGAGCTGACCCATTCCGGCAGCACCGGCGCCTCACGGAAGCCGGTGACGGTGTCGCTGCCGTCGACGTCGACGACGCCGAACGGCGAGCGGACCTGAGAGACGACGATCGTCGCGGCCGGCCGGCGCGAGCGGTGGCATTCGAGCAGGTCGCGAAGATCGACGCCGAGCAACTCGTCGCCGTTGAGTGCGAACACCGGCCCGGACTCCTGCCGGTGCGAGGCCGCGAGACGCAGCCCGCCACCGCGGCCGAGCGGCTCGGGCTCACCGACCGCCACGATCTCCGGGCCGAGCCCTCCGAGCTCCTCCTCGAACTGGGCCTCGCAACCGGCGCTGCCGGCGACGACCACACGTGAGACGCCCGCGTCGGCAAGCCGCGCGACCTGGTACGCGACGAGCGGCCTCCCCGCCACGTGGACGAGCGGCTTCGGACGACCCTGCGCGGCGTCGCCCAGGCGCTCGGCCTTGCCGCCCGCCAGGATCAGCGCTTCCACTGGGGCACCTACGCCGACAGGTCGTGTTCGCGCTCGGGCGTCTCCGGGAGCACGTCCGCAGGCGAGACTGCGCGGCCGATGCCCTCGTACGCGAAGCCGGCGCGGCGCACGCGCGCCGGATCGAGCAGGTTGCGGCCGTCGATGATCAGCGGGTGCCGCATCGCCGCGCGGATCTCCTCGCGCGCCACGTCGGCGAGCTCCGCCCACTCCGTCACGATTACCGCGGCGTCGGCGCCCGTGACCGCGTCGAGCGGCGAGCCGTAGAGCTCCACGCCCGGTATCTCGGGGCGGGCGATCGCATCCCAGCCGCGCACCTCGGCGCCCTCCGCATTCAGACGCGACGCGAGCACGAGCGAGGGCGCCTCGCGCATGTCGTCGGTGTTCGGCTTGAACGCCAGGCCGAGCAGCGCGACGCGCTTGCCGCGCAGCTTGCCGAGGTGCTTCTGCAGCTTCTGCACGACGCGCCGCTTCTGCAGCTCGTTCACCTCGATCACCGCCGAGAGCAGCTGGAAGTGGTAGCCGGAGTTGGCGGCGAGCTGTTTGAGCGCGAGCGAGTCCTTCGGGAAGCACGAGCCGCCCCAGCCGATGCCGGCGCGCAGGAAGTGCTTCCCGAGCCGGTGGTCGAGGCCGACGCCTTCCGCGACGCGTTGCACGTCGGCGCCGACGAGCTCGCACACATTCGCGATCTCGTTGACGAAAGAGACGCGCGTCATGAGGAACGCGTTCGCAGCGAGCTTGATCATCTCTGCAGAATTGACGTCCGCGCGCACGACGGGCGCATCGATGCCTGCGTGGAGAGCCTCGACGGCGTCGCCATCGGCGTCGTCGAACGCGCCGACGACGATGCGATCCGGCTCCATGAAGTCGCGCACCGCGGTTCCCTCGGCCGTGAACTCCGGGTTCGAGACGTAGCCGACGTGTTCGAGGCCGCGCGCGTCGAGCGCGTGCCGCACCTTCTCGCCGGTTCCGACCGGCACCGTGCTCTTCATCAC
>JBJMJE010000066.1:0-4369 GCA_045806505.1 Gaiellaceae bacterium | reverse complement strand
ACCTGATCGACACGCCGGGCGACGCGGGCTTCGTCGGCGATGCGATGGCGGCCATCCGCGTCGTCGAAGGCGCGCTCTTCGTCGTCAGCGGTGTGATGGGCGTCGAGGTTCAGACCTCGCGCAACTGGACGCGTGCCGCCGACGGAAACCTCTCGCGCGTCCTCTTCGTGAACATGCTCGACCGCGAACGGGCCGACTTCTTCCGCGTCCTCGGCGCGCTGCAGGAGCAACTGTCCGAGCACTGCGTCGCCATCCACTTGCCGATCGGTGCGGAGCACGAGATGACGGGCATCGTCGACCTCCTGCACATGTGCGCCTACATGAGCCCGGAGGGTCAGCGCGAGGGCAAGGCGGTGGAGATTCCCGCCGAGCTTCAGGCGCAGGTCGACGACTACCACACGAAGCTGCTCGACGCCGTCGTCGAGACCGACGAGAGCCTGATGGAGCGCTACCTCGACGGCGAGGAGCTCGCGGTCGAGGAGGTCGCCCATGCGCTCAAGGACGCCGTCACGCGCGGTGAGCTCTTCCCCGTCGCGTGCGGTGTCGCGACGAAGAACCTCGGCACCACGGCGTTGCTCGACCTGCTCGTCGAGGGTGTTCCGTCGCCGGCGAAGAAGGGCGCGCCGATCGACGTCGGCGACGACGGCACGTCCGCCTTCGTCTTCAAGACGATCGCCGACCCGTTCGCAGGCCGCATCAACCTCTTCCGCGTGCTGCACGGCAGCATCAAGGCGGACTCGAACGTCGTCAACGCGCGCGGCCACGCGAAGGAGCGCATCGGGCAGGTGCTCGAGATGCAGGGCAAGGAACACACTCCGACGAACGAGCTGGGCGCCGGCGACATCGGTGCGGTGCCGAAGCTGAAAGAGACTCAGACCGGCGACCTGCTGCTCGACGCCGAGCGCGGGATCGAGCTGCCGACGATCGGCTTCCCCGAGCCCGTGATGAGCTTCGCCGTCGAGCCGAAGGCGAAGGGCGAGGAGGAGAAGATGGCGTCCGGCCTGCGCCGGCTCGCTGAGGAGGACCCGACGATTCACCTCACGCGCGACCCGCAGACCGGCGAGGAGTTGCTGTCGGGTCTGTCGCAGATCCACGTCGAGGTCGCGGTCGAGCGTCTGAAGCGGCGCTTCGGCGTGGACGTCGAGCTGCACCAGCCGCGCGTTCCGTACCTCGAGACCATTCGCAAGGAGGCCCGTGCGCGCGGCCGCTACAAGAAGCAGACGGGCGGTCGCGGCCAGTACGGCGACTGCCAGATCATCGTCGAGCCGCTCGAGGAGCGCGACGGCTACGAGTTCATCGACAAGATCGTCGGAGGCGTGATCCCCCAGAGCTTCCGTCCCGCGGTGGACAAGGGCATTCAGGAGGCGATGCGGCACGGCGAGCTGGCCGGCGCGCCCGTGCAGGGCGTGCGCGTCTCGCTCGTCGACGGCTCGTACCACAACGTCGACTCGTCGGAGATGGCGTTCAAGATCGCCGGCTCGATGGCGTTCAAGCAGGCGTACGAACAGGCGGATCCGGTCCTGCTCGAGCCGATCATGGAGGTCGACGTGACCGTTCCCGACGAGACCGTCGGCGCGGTCAACGGCGACCTGAACTCGCGTCGCGGGCGGCTGCACGGGATGGAGCCGCGCGGCGGGATGACGACGATCCGCGCCGAGGTCCCGATGGCGGAGATCCTGACGTATTCCCAGTCGCTGACCTCGCTGACGGGCGGCCGCGGCGACTACTCGATGCACTTCGTCCGCTACGAGGAAGTGCCGTCGCACATCGCGCAGAAGGTGATCTCCGACACGAAGAAGGAGCTGGAGGAGGCCAAGGCGTAGGCGCCTTCCGCGTCGCGGTGCTGGCGGTTTTCGCGCTCGCGACGCTCGGCTTTGCGTGCGGCCACTCGAAGGCGACGATCCGCGTCCCGCAGGACGCCGCGACGATTGCCGAAGCGATCGCGCGCGCCGATCCGGGCGACACGATCCTCGTCGGCCGCGGCACGTATCCCGGCGGGTACGTCGTCCCCCGCGACAGGCACGGCATCACGATCAGGGGCGTCGACCGAAACGCCGTCCTCCTCGACGGCGAGAACACGCGCCGGAGCGGCATCGTCGTCCATGCCGACGGCGTCTCGATCCTCAACCTGTCGGCGCACGACTTTCCCGTGGACGGGTTCCGGTGGGAAGACGCCGATCGTTTCCGCGCCTCGTATCTCACCGTATGGAACGTCGGCCAGTACGGCATCTACGTCGAGGGCGGCGAGCGCGGCACGGTCGACCACGACTTCGTCTCCGGGGCGGGAGACGCCGCGTACTACGTGGGCGAGTGCGAGCACTGTGACGCGACGGTCGCGCATGTGGTCGCCGCGCTGTCGGCTGTCGGCTACTCGGGCACGAATGCCAGCGACGTCGTCATTCGCGACTCCGTGTGGGACCGCAACGGCGCAGGCATCCTGCCGAACACGTACGCGAACGAGGCGCACGCGCCGCAAAGGCGGGCGACGATCGTTCGCAACACGGTCACCGGCAGCGGTCGTGCGCGCGTCCCGATCAACACGCCGCTCGCGGGTTTCATCGGGATCGGCATCGGCGTGGGCGGCGGCAGCGACGACGTCGTCCGCGACAACAGCGTCCGCGCGAGCGAGCAGTACGGGATCGCGGTCTTCCCGACGGCGAGGCGAATCGCGTTCGCCAGTCCGGCAGCACACGACCCGGGACCCCCGTGGCGCGCGGCCGGGAACACGGTCGCCCGAAACACGGTCTCGCGTAGCGGTCTCGCGGATCTCGTGCTCGCGAACGGCGTCGGGCCGGCGAATTGCTTCCGGGCGAACGCCGAGCGCACGAGCCTTCCGCGCGGTTTGGACGGCCGTCGCTGCACGCGGAGCGGCGATGCAGGCGTAACGCGGGCGCTCACGGCCGGCACGCGCAGAATGTTCGACGAGACGGTGCGCCGGCGCCGCCCACCGGAGTACACCGAGATGCCCCGGCCGTCCGCACAACCGAACATGCGGTGACGCGGCGCCCCCTAGAAACAACCGCCTTTGCCGGCCATGTCCCAGGGACAGTCCCCAGGGCATGGCCGGACGAGACGTTGCGGCACTAGACCGTCGCGGTCTGCTCGGGCGTGCCGGGCTCGGCGCCGCTGTCGTGCAGGCGCCGGAGCAGATCGGCGACGTCCGCGAGCTCCTGCTCGAGGTCGCGCTGGTAGTTCTCGAGCCGCTCGAGAACGTTCTCGGTCGAGTACCAGCGGCTGCCGAACTGCGGGCGGAACCCGCGGCGGCCGTGGCGGTGATGGTGATGACCGTGCATGTTCACCTCCCTTCGAAGCGTTGGAGGAACGCGTCCACGACGACCTGCGTCTGCTTCAGGGCCTTGGCCCAGGCGCGCAGGAGGTCACGGCCCGCGGGAGTCAGCTCGTACATGCGCTTGGCCGGGCCCGGCGCGGCGGCGTCCCACTTCGACGTCACCAGCCCGTCCTCCTCGAGTGCGCGGAGCACGCGGTAGAGACCCCCGAGCTCCGGCCGCTCGCCCGGCACGAGCTCTGCAACGCGGTCGACGAGCTCGTAGCCGTGTGCCGACTGCTCGGAGAGGAGGACGAGAAGCGCCGGTTCGATGAAACGCTCAACACGTCCCCGGACGTGCCAGCGGCCCTGTTCGTCGCGCCAGCGTGTCCTCGGGCCATGTCTATGTGCAAAACGCATATAGCTGTCGAACGACCTTAGCAGCCGTGACATTTCCTCCGCTAACCTCGGCTGTCCATGCGCATCACCCGGACAGCCGCCGCCCGCTCGTGCGCCATCTGCGAGCGCTCGCTGCTGATGGGCGAGCGCGTCGTGCGCTACGCGCCGCACGTCGCAGGCGACCTCGTCGACGTCTGCGCGCTCTGCGAGGAGGAGGCGCTCGAGACGGGCTGGCTCAAGGAGGGCGCGCCGACAACGCCGCTCGTGGCAGACGACCGTCGCCGCCGCAGCGCGCTCGACTTGCGCTCGATCTTCGGCGCGCGCCGCGCGCCCGACGCACCGGTCGCGAGCGAGCCGATCCTCAGGCGCCTCTCCGATGAGGAGCTGACGATGGTCGACGCCGCGGATCTTTTCAACGGGAGCCAGTTCCGCCGCACGATCGGCGGCGTGGCGAAGAGCCTCGGCGAGCCTCAGGCGTCGATCCTGTCGTTCTCGGGCGTGAACCCGGAGCTCGTGATCACTATCGCCTGGGACATTTCGTGGTACCAGTACCGCGTCAATCCGGAGTCGGCGCAGCCGATCAGGCTTGCCGAGCGCGGGCACGAGCTGGACGAGATCGACGACCGCTACACACGCTGGAACGCCCACGTCGAGGCCGGCGGGCGTCTCGTTCCGGACATCGCTCGCATCTAGACCTCAGGGATT
>JBJMJE010000065.1:0-26183 GCA_045806505.1 Gaiellaceae bacterium | reverse complement strand
ACCAAATCGCTAGAACCTTTCCGCCGATGAACGTCCCGCCGGCATCGCGGCTTGGCCGCGATGCTCACGGACGACGAACGTCAGGAGTGCGCCCACAATGACGCAGAAGGGCACGCGCGCCTGCCCGGTCTTCTCGCTCAGAAGAGCTGGTTTTCGCCGCCGAAGATGCCGCTGACGGACTCGTCGGCGAAGACGTTCATGATCGCCTCGGCGAGGAGCGGCGCGACGCTGAGCACCGCCATCTTCGACGGTTGCTTGCGCGCGTCGATCGGCACGGTGTCGGTGATGACGATCCGCTCGATTTCATCGCATTTCGCGAGCGCCGCGAGGGCGTCGTCCGAGAAGAGCGCGTGCGTGACGAAGACGTTGACCTCCTTCGCACCGTGCTCCACCAGAGCCTTCGCGCCCTCGATGAGCGTGCTGCCTGTCATCGAGGAGTCGTCGCCGATGATCGCCCTCTTGTCGCGCACACGGCCCGTGACGCCGGTCACCTCGACCTGTTCCTGCGCCGGCCGCATCTTGTGGATGATCGCGAAGCTCGCGTCGACCATCTCGGCGAAGCGAACGGTCTGCTTCGCACGTCCCGCATCCGGCGCGACCGCGACGACGTCCTCCCCGGCAAGCCCGAGATCGCGGAAGTGGCGGGCGAAAAGCTGCAGCGCAGTCAGGTGATCGACGGGAACGTCGAAGAAGCCCTGGATCTGTCCGGCGTGGAGGTCCATCGTGAGGACACGGTCGACGCCGGCGAGTTGCAGCATGTCGGCGACGAGCCTCGCCGAGATCGGCTCGCGCGGCTTCGCCTTCCGGTCCTGGCGGGAGTAGGCGAACCACGGAATCACCGCCGTGATCCGCTTCGCCGAGGCGAGCTTCGCTGCCTGGATCATCAACAGCAACTCCATGAGGTTCTTGTCAACCGGCGGGCACCCGGTCTGTTCGAGGAAGACGTCGGCGCCGCGGATCGACTCCTCGTAACGGCAGTACGTCTCGTCGTTCGCGAACGTTTTCAGCATCACCTCGCCGCGCTCGACGCCGAGGTGCTCGGAGATCTTCTGCGCCAGGTCCGGGTGCGAGCGGCCGGAGAACACCATGAGCCGCTTCCACGGCCCCCGCTCGATCCAGTGTCCCGGACGCTGTTCGGCGGCGCTCCCCGTTCCCTCGAGGCCCGGCAGGGCCAGCTCAGTCGTCCCGATTTCCACGCTTGTCATAGACCCAACCCTTTTTCGTCGTCTGCCGGGGCGCGAACCCCGCGAGCGAGCCGGGTGGGACATCTTCCGTGATGACCGCACCCGGTGCAAGCCACGCGTCGTCACCGATCTCGACGGGAGCATCGAACGTATTGTCGACCCCGGTCCTGACGTTGCTGCCAATCCGCGTGACCGCCTTCGGCTGCCCCGGCTCGTGCTTGAAGTTGGCAGTGATGTTGCCGGCGGCGATGTTCGTATCCTCGCCGATCTCGGCATCGCCGATGTACGAGAGGTGCGGGACCTTCGTGCGCGCCCCGATGGTGGACTTCTTGATCTCCACGAACGTTCCGATCTTTGCGTCGCGGCCGACTTCCGTTCCGGGGCGCACGTACGCGAACGGACCGACCTCGACGCCCGACGCGATCTTGACGCTCCCGCGGATGACGGTGAAGGGATGGATGGTGACGTCGTTCTCGATCTCGACGTCGCCGTCGATCCACGTCGACTGCGGATCGACGATCGTCACGCCCGCGAGCATGTGCCGCTCGTTGATGCGGTCGCGCAGCGCGGCGGCGGCGACCGCGAGTTCGGCGCGCGTGTTGACACCCTCCACGGAGCGCGGCTGTTCCGCGACGTGCACGGCGACGGGCTCGCCGTCCTGCACGAGGAATCCGACTGCATCGGTGAGGTAGAGCTCGCCCTGCGCGTTCTTCGGCTGCAGCCGCTCGAGCGCCGGCCAGAGCTTCTCCGCCGCGAAGACGTAGATCGAGGAGTTGACCTCGCGAAGCTCGAGCTCGTCGGGCACGGCGTCGGAGGCCTCGACGATGCGCGCGAGCCGACCCTTCCCGTCGCGGACGACGCGTCCGTACTGCCGCGGGTCGGGCGGCTCGAACGAAAGAACGGTCGCCGCCGCGCGCTCGCGTCGATGCGTGTCGAGCAGCTCACGCAGGGTGTCCGCCGTCAGCAGCGGCGTGTCGCCGGAGAGGACGAGCACGTCGCCGCTCGTCGAGGCGAGCTTCGTCCGGGCAGCGCGAACGGCGTCCCCGGTGCCGAGCGGCCGTTCCTGCACCGCGACATCGAGGCCGTGGAAGCCGTCGCGGGTGCTCGGCGACGCGACGATGACGATCGGCTCCGCGCCCGTGTCGCGCGCGGCCGCGATCACCCAGTCGACCATGCGCCTGCCGAGCAGCGGGTGGAGATGCTTCGGCGTCGCGGAACGCATGCGGGTGCCGAGGCCGGCGGCCATGACGAGGGCTGCGACGTTGTCGGTCATCGGCAGGGTGGCTGGGGCGCCAGGATTCGAACCTGGGATCGCGGGACCAAAACCCGCTGCCTTACCACTTGGCTACGCCCCAGGGACAGGCCGGAAGTGTAGTGCCGGCGCCTAGCCGCGGTCGGCGAAGATCAGGAACAGCGCGACGGCTGCGAAGATCCCCGCGAGCACCAGCACGAAGAGGCCGATGAAGTGCGACAGGAGGACGGCGACGATCGCGAGCGCCTGGGACGCCGCGGCGATCCACGAGACCTGCCGGATCGTCCCCCGCTGATCCTTCCCCCAGATCAGGAACACGGGGATCGTGATCAGGCCGAGCGCGATGATCGTGTACTTCGAGATGCTGGCCGTGAGCGCTGCAAGGACGACCTCGGCGACCGCGATCCACAGCGCCGTGCGAACCCGGTGCTCGCGGAGCCAGCGCCCGCTCTGCGAGCTCTCGTGCTCGATCACGGTGCCGGTGCTCATCGCGTTCAACCGTACCACGCTGGTGCCGTGATCCAGACCCGGCCAAGGCGCTGCATTCGGCGGCTTGCGGAGGCACGTTCCTCCTCCGCGAGGAAGAGCCCGTAGACGGCCGGACCGGCCCCGCTCACGTCGGCGCGGAAGGCGCCCGCAGCGCGGAGCTCGTCGGCGACCGGCGAGCTCGCGAGGTCGTTCGGCGGCAGCGCGGCGAGGTCCGCCGCGTGGCGAACGCCCGCGAGGGCGGAGAGGAGCGCCTCGTGCCGTTCGGCGAACCCGCTGCCTCGGTCGAAGGCTCCATAGACGTCCGCCGTCGACGACTTCGCGGCGTCGTGCGGCAGCACGATCACGACCCAGTAGTCCTGCGGGAGGTCGAGCGGCTCGAGGTTCGTGCCGATGCCGGTTGCGAGCTGCGGTCCGTCGCTGAGGAAGAACGGGACGTCGGCGCCGAGGCCGGCTGCTAGCGCTGCGAGGCGCTCGCGCGGCAGCGGCTCGTCGAGCGTCGTATTTGCCAAGGCGAGCGCCGTTGCGGCGTCCGAGCTCCCGCCGCCGAGACCCGCTGCGACGGGGATGTGCTTCTCGATCCTCGCGTGCCAGGCCCCGCCCGTCTCTGACGCGAGCAGCTCCAGGGCGCGCCGCACGAGCGTGTCCTCCGCGAAGCCGTCAATGCTGATGTGTCGCGCCGGCTCGATGTCGATGCGGTCCGTCAGGTCGACACGCTGGAGCACGGTCGCGACCTCGTGGTAGCCGTCGTCTCGTTCCGGCCCGACGACGAGCGCGAGGTTGATCTTCGCCGTGGCCGACGCGCGCCTCACAGGGCACGCATGAGCGCGACGAACTCCTCGGGCTCGAGCGCCTCCGCGCGCGTGTCCGGCCGGCGTTCCAGCGCGCGGACCGCGGTCTCGGCACGTTCGCGCGTCGCGACGCCGCTGAGGGCGAGCGAGTTCGGCAGCGTCTTGCGACGGTGCGCGAAGGCGGCCTCGACCACGCGCTTGAGGTACGGCCATTCCACCGGCAGCGGCTTGCGGCGGAAGGCGACGAGCGCCGAGTCGACGTTCGGCCTCGGGCGGAAGACCTCGCGCGTAACCGGATGCCAGCCCGTGCGTTCGGTGGCGAGCTGCACGAGCACCGAGACGCCGCCGTACGCCTTGGTCCGCGGGACTGCGAAGAAGCGGTCGGCGACCTCCCGCTGGACCATCACGCACCACCGCTCGACGCTCGGCAGCCCGTCGAGGCTCTCGACGACGATCGGTGTGGCCACGTTGTACGGGAGGTTCGCGACGAGCTTGCGCGGCTTCGGCTCCAGCGCTGCGAGGTCGAGCGCCAGCGCATCGCCCCAGTGCAGCTCGACGTTGTCCCCCGTCGGCAGGTCGGCCTCGAGCGAACGGTCGATCTCGACCGCATGCACGTGCGCGACCCGGGCCGCGAGAAACCGGGTGAGGATGCCCCGGCCCGGCCCGATCTCGAGCACGACGTCGTCGCTCGAGAGTTCCGCGAGCCGCTCGATCACGCGCAGGATGTTCTCGTCGACCAGAAAGTGCTGCCCGAGCTCCTTCTTCGGACGCGTGGTCACAGACCGAAGCAGCGGACAGCGTTCGCCTCGATCTGCGCGGCGAGCTCGTCCCGATCGGCGTTCCTGGCATGCGCCAGTGCAGCGACGGTGTGGACGACGTTCGCGGGCTCGTTCGGCTTGCCGCGACGCGGCACCGGCGCGAGGTACGGCGAGTCGGTCTCCGCGAGCAGCCGCTCGGCGGGAACCGCGTACGCGGCGGAGCGCAGGTCGTGCGCGTTCTTGTACGTGACGTTGCCGGCGAAGGAGACGTACCAGCCGCGTTCGAGCGCGGGCTCGAGGAGGGGCAGCGACGAGAAGCAGTGCAAGACGACTGTGCCCTCGAAATCTTTGAGCGCTTCGAGTGTGTCGTCGTCGGCCGCACGCGTGTGGATGATCACGGGCTTGTCGACCTCTGCCGCAAGGTGCAGCTGCTCGTCGAAGACGCGCCGCTGCGCGTCGCGCGGCGCGTAATCGCGGAAGTAGTCGAGGCCCGTCTCCCCCACGGCTACCGCTTTCGGATGTTGCAACACGTCGCGCAGCGCCGCGACGTCCCCGTCGGCCGCCTCGTGCGGGTGGATGCCGAGCGCCGCGGCGACGCCGTCGTGACGCTCGGCGATCTCCAGCGTCTCGTGCCACGAGCTTTCCTTCGTACCGACCGAGACGATGCGGTCGACGCCTGCCTCACGCGCGCGCTCGACGAGGACGTCCGCCGGATCCGCGGCCGCGTCGAGGTGCGCGTGGGTGTCGATCACCCGGCGACGGCCGCAAGCTCGATGCGCGGGAAGAGCGGCGGGGACGCCTCGATCCCGGAGGCGGCAACCGCGGTGCCGCGGCGAACCCGCTCCAGCGACAGATCGTCGGACGGCTGGCCGAGGGCGGCGAGGATGCGCGGAGCGCTCTCCGGCAAGTACGGCGAGACCGCGACGGCAATCGCGGTGAGCCCATCTGCGAGGTTGTAGAGCACGGCCGTGAGCTCGTCGGATCGTGCTTCGTCTTTCGCGAGCTGCCACGGCGCCGACTCCTCGACGTACTGGTTCAGGCGGCGAACGGCGAGCCAGATCTCGTCGATCCCAGCGGTGATGTCGTAGACGTCGAACAGCTCGACGAGCCTCCCGCGGAGGACGTCGGCGTCCCACGGCGCGTCGGCACTCGTCTGCTCCAGAACCCCGTCGCGGTAGCGGGCGAACATCGCGGTCGTGCGGGAGACGAGATTCCCGAGGTCGTTCGCCAGCTCGCGCTCGTAGCGCTCCCGGACGTCGTCGACGGAGGCGTTGCCGTCCTGTCCGAAGTTCGTCGCGCGGGCCGAGTAGTAGCGCACGGCGTCTGCGCCGTAGACGTCGATCAGCTCGAACGGGTTGATCACGTTGCCGAGCGACTTCGACATCTTCCGGTTCTCGAAGTTCAGGTATCCGTGCACGAACAGCTGCCGGGGTGGTTCCTCGCCCGCCGAGAGCAGCAGTGCGGGCCAGTAGACGCAGTGGAAGCGCAGGATGTCCTTCGCGAGGAAGTGGACCGCCGGCCAGAAACGCTCGAGGTTCTCGCCGGGCGCGTAGCTCAGTGCGCTGCGGTAATTGACGAGTGCATCCGCCCAGACGTAGGCGACCTGCTCGGGATCCCACGGGATCGGCACCCCCCACGTCTGTGTCGCGCGACTGATCGAGAAGTCGCGCAGGCCACCGGCGATGAAGCTCCGCGCCTCGTTGTAGCGGTAGCTGGGCAGGACGAAGTCGGAGCGCTCGTCGTACAGCTGGAGGAGCCTGTCCTGGTACGCGGAGAGCCGGAAGAACCAGTTCTTCTCCTCGAGCCACTCGGGCTCGGTGCCGTGGTCGGGGCACCTGCCGTCGACGAGCTCGGCCTCCGTCTTGAAGGCCTCGCAGCCGACGCAGTACCAGCCGGCGTAGACGTCCTGATACACGTCGCCGTTGTCGTAGATCCGCTGCAGGAAGTCCTGCACGAAACGCTTGTGCCCGTCATCGCTCGTCCGGATGAAGAAGTCGTTGGCGGCGTTCAAGCGTCGCGGCAGCCCCTGCCACGCTCCGACGATCTTGTCTGCGTACTCCTGCGGCTCGAGCCCCTGCTCCGCCGCGACGCGCGCCACCTTGTCGGCGTGCTCGTCCACACCCGTCAAGAAGTAGGTCTCGTCCCCACGCTGGCGGTGATGCCTCGTCAGGATGTCCGCCGCGATCGTCGTGTACGCGTGTCCCAGCGTCGGCGTCGAGTTCACGTAGTAGATCGGTGTCGTCACGTAGAAGCGCATCACCATCAATGGTAGGTGCCCATAGCAACCGAATTCGCCGGAGCAGGAGGACGGCGAGCGCCAGAAGCAACGCACCGAGCGGCAACACGAGAGTAAGGCGTACGCCGCGGCGGGACGCTCGTGCAGGGCTGACGTGGCTCTCAGGCAGCGGGCGCGTGGCACGAGCGACGGGCGCCGTCGCCGTCGCTTGAACCGCCGCGCCCGGCCGGGGCATGCGGAGGACCGCGGTGCGGGCAACGGCTGGCGGATCAGCGGTTGGAGGCGGGACCGCTCCACCGACGCTCTGCGGCGATTCGATCTGCAGCCGGAGGCGCGGCAGCGGCGCCGTCAGGGCCGCGACCGCTCGCGGCTCGACGTGCCCACGCGTTACGCGATGAGCCGGCTGCGGGCGGTCGGACGGACCCTCGTCCGGAGCTCCGATCGTCGGGTACGACGAAGCAGGAGCCGGCTCCGGCTCGACGGGTTCGTTCGGCTGAGCGGACGGGGGCGCGGCGATCGGCGGTCCCGGCGAGCCCGAGGACGAGGGCGGCGCGGGAGCGGGTTGCACCAACACCGGCTGCTCCTGCGCGGGCGCGGCTGCCGCCGCCGCGGCCGTCTGCGCCACCGCCGGCTGTGTGTCCGCGCCCACGGCCGGTACAGCCGCGGGAGGGGCCGGCGGCGCGGGGGGAGACGCCGCAGGCCTGGGCGGGAGGAGCGAGACCGGATCGAGGTAGCCGTCCTCCTCGCTCGCGACGCGGATCCCGAGGTGGACGTACGGCTCGTCGGCCTCCGGACCGCTCGCGCCGACGCGCGCGATCGCGGCTCCCTCCTCCACGCTTGCGCCGCGACGCGTCTCCAGCGACCCGAGATGCGTCAGCGTGACGCTGTAGCCGTCCGCAGTCCGAATGCTGAGCGTGAGCCCGTTACCGGGCGTGGATCCTGCGAACGTGACCACGCCGTCCACCGGCGACGCCACCGTGGCGCCGGCCGCGGCCGCGATGTCGATCCCGCGATGCTGCCCGGGCAGCTCTGGCTGCGCCCGATCGAACAAGAAAGGCCGCAACACAGGCCCATCCGTCGGCCACGCCCACGCGAGCGCCGCACCCGGCACCGCGAGCGCGACCAACACCGCGACGGCAAGGTACCGCATCAACCACCTCCTGTTGTCCGTGAAGTAAACGATGGGAGCAAACGTAGCGAAGGCTCCGGCCGTTGTCAACGTGGCTTACAGGGACGCTTCGAAGAGCGCGTTGCGCGACGCGCCGGTCAGGCGCGCGACGACCGCAGCAGCCTGCCGGCGCGGAATGCCGGCGCCGACCAACTCCACGACCGCGTCAACGCCCGCCGCCGTGTCCACGGGCGCTTCGGACGCTCCGAGGACGAGCACGATCTCGCCCTTCGGCGGCTCGGCGAACTTCGCCGCAAGCTCCTCGGCGGTGCCTCGCGCGACCTCCTCGAACGCCTTCGTCAGCTCGCGGCAGACGGCCGCGCGGCGCTCCGGCAGCGCGGCCGCTAGGGAACGCAGCGTCCGTGGCAGCCGTCGCGGCGATTCGAACGCTACGACGGGCCACGTCCAGCGCGAGACGTCGTCCCAGAACGTCGCGAGCGCCTTCTCGCCGCGCGGCAGGTACCCCACGAACTGATAGCGCTCGCTGACGAGGCCGCTCGCGACAAGCGCCGTCTCCACCGCCGACGGTCCCGGCAGCACCGTCACGGGCGCGCCCGCATCGAGCGCGGCGACGATCAGCCGCGCGCCCGGATCGGAGACGCCCGGCATCCCGGCGTCGGTCACGAGCGCGACCCGCTCGCCCGCAACGAGCCGTGGGACGAGCTCCGCGGTCCGCTTCGCCTCGTTGTGCTCGTGGTAGCTGACGAGCGTGCCGCGGATGCCGTGTCTGTCCAGCAGCACCCGCGTCCGACGCGTGTCCTCACAGAGAATTACGTCCGCCTCGCGTAACTCGCGCAGCACGCGGAGCGTCACGTCCTCGAGGTTCCCGATGGGCGTCGCACAGACGCTGAGCATCAGGCGGCGTCGAATGCGAGCAGGCCGGCGCCGATCAGTCCTGCCATCGTGCCGAGCTCGGCCCGCGCGATCCGCAGGTTCTCGCCCGCGGCGTCGAGCGCATCGCGCTTCGCCGTCTCGAGCGCGGCCGGCTCGATCCAGTCGAACCCCGCGACGCCGAAGCCGCCGCCGACGACGACGAGCTCCGCGCCGAAGACGTTGCACATGGACGCGATCCCGGCCCCGAGCTTGTGGCCGATGCCCGCGAGCGCCTCGCGCGCCTCCGCGTCCCCTTCGTTCGCGAGCCGCACGAGGCGGTGCGAATCGGCGGCCGGCCCGAACAGCTCCTGCGCGATCCGGGTCGCCGCAAGCCCGGTCACGTACACCTCGAGGTGCCCGCGGCCGTGACAGTGCCCCTGGCACGGCAGGCCGTCGAACTCGACGACGATGTGCCCGAACTCGGCCCAGCCGCGATAGAGCGCTCCGTCGATGACTGCCCCGCCGCCGCAACCCGTGCCGAGCGTGAACATGAGCATCGTCGGCGACCCACGCCCCGCTCCGGCCCGGTGCTCCGCCAGCGCGGCCACGTTCGCGTCGTTGTCGATCGCCACCGGCAATCCGAAGCGGTCGGACATCCGCCCGCGGAAGTCGAGCGTGCCAAGGGGAATGTTCACGGAGCCGCGAATGGTTCCCGTGCGTTGGTCGATTTGCGACGGAAGCCCGAAGCCCACGGCGACCACCCGGTCGTCGCGGAGCGCCCGCACGGCCTCGTCCAGGGCCTCGAGGACGTCGGCCTCCGACGTGACCGGCGTCGGCGTCTCGCGGTGGCGCTCGACCGTGCCGTCGGGCTCGACGACGCCCGCGAGGATCTTCGTCCCGCCGAGGTCCACCCCGATCACGCGTTCGTTCACAGGCGACGGATAACCTAACTCGCCGCATGGCGCGCGAAGAGAAGCCGTACCGCGTCTACCGCGGCGGCAGGCAAAAGGGCAAGGTGCCGCTGCAGATGCGACCGGCGCGTGAACGCGCGCGCGTGGACAGGACGAACGACTCGTATCCCGGCCCCGGGCCGGTCAAGGTCAAGCGCGGCTGGTCGCGCGGCCGCAAGATCGGCATCTTCCTGGCTCTCCTCCTGCTGGTCGTGATCGCCTGGGCGGCCGTGAGCTACCTGTCGCTCCAGCGCGGCGTCAAGGTGGCGAACGATCGCGTGCCGGCCGGAACGAGCGAGGTGCTGGCGCACCAGAACTCGCTCCTCCTCTCCACGCCCACGAACATCCTCATCCTCGGTTCCGACCACGCCAACCTGCCGGGACGCGAGGGCGAGCGCTCCGACTCGATCATGCTCCTCCGCAGCGATCCGTCCCGGCACCGGATCGTCTACCTGTCGATCCCGCGCGACCTCCGCGTGCCGATCGAAGGCGTGGGCGACACGAAGATCAACGCGGCGATGTCGGCGGGCGGGGCGCCGCTCGCGATCAAGACGGTCGCCTCCTACACCGGATTGCCGATCAACCACGTGATCACCGTCGACTTCCCGAGGTTCAGGGAAGTGATCGACGCGCTCGGCGGGATCACCGTCAACGTCCCGGAGAGGATCCTCTCCAACTTCGACTGTCCCCTGAAGACGTCCGCGGAATGCACGACCTGGAAGGGCTGGCGCTTTGCGAAGGGCGAGCAGCACATGAGCGGCATGCGCGCCCTGATCTACTCGCGTGTGCGCAAGAACCTGCTCAACCCCGCCGACACGGACATCTCGCGCACCGAGCGCCAGCAGGACGTGCTCCAGGCGACGCTGCGGAAGATGACGAGCGTGTCGAGCCTCGTGAAGATGCCGTTCATCGGCTCGAAGCTCGTCAAGCCGCTCGCGACGGACCTCTCGACGGCGCAGTTCCTGCAGCTCGGCTGGGTGTACAAGCGCGGCCACGCGCTCCACTGCCGCCTCGGCGGAACGCCGGAGACGCTGCCCGACGGTCAGTCCGTGATCGTCAGTGAGGGCGACGACAAGGAGCGCGTGATCCTCGCCGTCGAGGGCAAGACCGCACCGCTACCGCCGCGGCCCGGCGAGGAGCGCTACGGCGCGGGCTGCGTCACCGGTTCGTTCCCGCGCTAACGCTTCGCGCGAAATGCTGGGCATTTCGTGCGACGAAACCGGACGGGCGCGCTCGGCGCGCGTCCACTGGCTGTCGTTGAGAGGTCGACCTCTTCGCCGACGCGTGATGTGCAGCCGGGCAAAGCCCGGCTGCCGCCGAGGTTTTTCGCTCGAGTCTTCGGACTTCGCGCGACTTAGGCTTCAGCCGCCTTCTTCTCGACGCTCGACTCCTTCTTCTCCGTCTTCTCCTTCTTCTCGCCGGAGCCGGAGTCCGAGCCGCCGTCCTTCGACGCATCGCTCTTGCGCCGGTTGCCCTTGCCGTAGTCGGTCGAGTAGAAGCCCGAGCCTTTGAAGTGCACCGCGACCGGATGGAGCACGATCTCGAGCGGGCCCTCGCCGCAGACGGTGCAGGCCTCGGGCGACGGCGCGTTGATCGACTTGAACAGCTCGAAGAGGTGCCCGTTGGGACAACGGTACTCGTACGTCGGCACCGGCCTAGGCTAGCAGCGTGCCTGGCCGTTTCCCGATAATCCCACGGTGAACGAAGCCGCCGAGACGACGGTTCCGCGTGCGCGACCGCTCGCGCTGTCGGCGTCGCCGGAGACGTTGTTCCGCGTCGCGGTCGGCGCGCTGACGGCGGTGACGGCGGCGTTCCTCTTCGCACGGCTGACGGTCTGGCCGCCGCACGAGGACGAGACGCTCGCGCTCTTCGCAAGCCGCGGCTCGGTCGGCCAGCTCATCCGTACGGTGCTCGGCGAGCGCGGCGGCGCGCCGCTCCATTTCCTCTTCGCCTGGGTGATTACCCATACGGGCGGCGGGCTCGTGGAGCTGCGGCTCGTCTCGACGCTCTTCGCCGTCGCGAGCGTGCCGTTGATCGCGCTGCTCGTCGCACGGCTCACCAACCGCGCCGTCGCGCTCGTGGCGACGGCGATCGTCGTGCCGAGCTGGATGCTGCTCTTCCACGGCATCTACGGCCGGATGTACTCGATCTTCCTCTTCACGGCGACGGTTTCGTATATCGCGCTGCTGCGGGCGCTCGAGCAGCGCACGCGCCGCGGCTGGATCCTCTGGTCGCTCGCGATGCTCGTCTGCATCGCGACGCATCCGTACGGCGCGCTCGTGCTGGGGTCGCAGGGGCTCTACGTGCTGTGCGCGCGACGGCTGCGCGAGGCGGTGCTGCCGTTCTCCGCAGTGTTCGTGCTCGCCCTGCCGTTCTGGCACAGCGACACGGTGCTCGCGAGCCGCTTCGACGTCGGCGTCGGCGGCGGCGGGACGAAACTCGGGAGTCCGTTCGCGATCCTGAAGTACCTCGCTCGGGTCGCAGGCGACTTCACCGTCGGCTGGCTTGCGGTGCGGATCGTCCTGCTGCTACTCGCGCTCGCGGGACTCGTGCTGCTCGCGCGCACGTGGCGGCGCAGCGCCGTCTTCGTCGCGTGCGTCCTCGTGACCCCGTTCCTCTTCTTCGTCGCGACGCGCATCGGCAGCGGGATGGCGTCGCCCGAGTCGCGTCACCTGATCTTCGTGCTGCCTTTCTTCGCGCTGCTCGTGGCGCTGCCGCTCGCGCGCATCGCACGCAACCGCTACGGAATCGCGGTCGTCGCCGTCGTCCTCGTCGCTCTCGGCGCCGGCGAGGTCGCCTGGGGAATGCACAACACGCGCACGCTCTACGTCGGCGAGGCGCCGTTGCGGACGTTGTCGCGCGACGCGGCGTCGACGTGGCTGGCGGCGACGAGCGAGCCGAGCGACATCCTCTTCGGCTACGACCCGCTCTTCCTCGGCGCGTGGGAGCAGAATCGCTCCTTCTCGAACGTCGTCGTGCCGCGTGCGGACACGAAGCTCGCGCTGCACGTCCTCTATCAGGATCCGGCGCCGCTCGGCCGCGGCGTTTGGGTGCTCGACGCGAGCGACAACAACAACTTCACGCCGAGGCTGCACATCCCGCTGCGTTATCCGCGTCCTGCGTCGAGCTTCGAGGCGCGCGTCTTCGGGCCGTTCCTCGTCGTCCGCAGCCGCAAGCCGACGGGCACGATCCGCGAGTTCCTGCTCCAGACGCAGGCGGTACAGCTCCTGGGTCAGTCGCTCTACCTCGGCGACTCCGACATCAACCTGCTCACGGTCGAGCGGGCGCTGGGACTGCGTGGGCTCGACGCGGGCGGGGCGCGCTAGCGCCGCTCCGCCTCGGCTTCCTTCGCGAGCGTCTCGCCGTAACAAGGAGCGTCCTCGAACGCGGCGAGGCCGGCCGGCGTCGTACGGGAAGGCTCGCGCATCGGGCGGCGCCTGCGGGCCGCCGCGACTGCTGCCGACGCTCCGAGGAGTGCGCCGTACATGAAGGAGCGGAGCCGCTCGCTCCGCCTGTCCTCTCCGTCCACGCGACAATCGTACGGTGCTCGTCTGCACGCTCGGAGATCTGCTGCTCGACGTGATCGTCCGCCTCGAGACGCGTCTCGCCCCCGGCGACGATGCCGTCGCGGCCACGAGCCTGGCGCCGGGCGGGCAGGCGGCCAACGTCGCCGCGTGGGCGACCGAGCTCGGGGCGAGCGCCCGCATCGTCGCCGTGCGAGCGGACGACGATGCGGGCACCATCGTGCGGCGCGAGCTCGCGAGCCGCGGCGTCGACGTCCGTGGCCCGCGCGGCGAGCGCACGGGAGTCGTCGTGTCGCTCGTGCAGCCGGACGGCGACAGGACGATGGCGTCGGACCGCGGCTCGGCTCCCGATCTGCCCGCAGAGGCGGTCGAAGGCGCGTGGCTCGCGTGCGACGCGCTGCATCTCTCAGGCTATTCGCTCCTCGGCGGCGCGATCGCGGAAGCCGCACAGCGCGCCGCCGCGCTCGCGCACGAGCACGGCGCGCGCGTCAGCGTCGACCTCTCGTCGTGGACGCACGTCCGGCGGCTCGGCGCGAGGATGCGCGAGGCGCTCGCCCAGGTGAAGCCGGACGTCGTCTTCGGCAACGAGCGCGAGTGGGAGGCGATCGGCCCCGTCGACACGCCCACTCGCGTCGTCAAGCGCGGCCCGCGTGGGATCGTCGTCGACGGCGACGAGCACGGCGCCGTTCCCGCCACCGCCGTGGATTCGACCGGCGCAGGAGACGCCCTTGCCGCGGGGTTCATCGTCGGCGGCACCAACCTCGCCCTCGAGACCGCTGCTCGCTGCGTCGCTCAGATCGGCGCGATGCCGCCCTTGAAGCGATGACGGAGCAGGCGCATACTCGGGTAACAGGTGCGTCGAGTCGTCGTCAGCGTCGTGCTCGCTCTGTCACTGGTCGGCTTCGCCAGTGCCGCATCGACCTCCGTCGCCGTCGTCAAGGTCGCCTACAACGCGAAGCTCCACACGAAGATCCTCGTCAACGGCGCCGGGATGACGCTGTACATGTACACCGCCGACTACAAGAACGTCTCGGGCTGCGTCGACGACGCCGCCTATCACTGCATCCGCGCCTGGCCGGCGCTGGTGACGACGGGCGCGCCCAAGGCCGCCGCCGGCGCGAAGGCATCGCTGCTCGCGACGGCGAAGCGGCAGGACGGGCGAACGCAGGTGACGTACGGCGGCCACCTCCTCTACACGTGGGTGGGTGCCAGAGGGCTGGGCTTGCCGCCGCGCGACAGGAAGCCGGGCGACGTCAACGGCCAGGGCGTCATCGGCGCCTGGTGGGTGCTCTCGCCCGCCGGCAAGCCGATCAAGAAGACGCCGTAGCGGCACGCACGGGAACGGCTCGGTGAAGATCGAGCCGATGACCGCTGCGGACCTCGCCGAGCTCGCGACGTGGCGGTACGAGCCGCCGTACGACTTCTACGACGGCGACCACGAGGAGCCGCTCAACCCCGAGCGCTTCTTCGCGGCGCGCGACGACGGCGGGTTGATCGGCTTCTACTACTACGAGCCCGTCGGCGCCGCGCTCGACTACGGCCTCGGCCTGCGGCCTGACCTCACCGGGCGCGCGCTCGGCCTCGAGTTCTTCCGCGCCGGGCTCGAGTTCGGACGGGAGCACTACCGCCCGAGCCTGATCCGTCTCCACGTCGCGGCCTTCAACGAGCGCGCGATCAAGGTGTACGCACGGGCCGGCTTCCGCGAGGTCGGGAGGCACGTGCGCACGTTCGAGCGCTGGGGCGACGTCGAATTCATCACGATGGACGAGCAGCGGTGATCGACGTCGCGGCGGAGGTACGTGAGGCGCACGCCGTCGTCGCGCTCGAGACGACGCTGATCGCCCACGGGTTCCCGCCCGGTGAAGGGATCGCGGTCGGGCTCGAGTCGGAGGCGCACGTGCGCGAGGCGGGAGCGATACCGGCGACCGTCGGCGTGCTCGACGGGCGCGTGCGCGTCGGCCTCACCGAATCCGAGCTCGCGCGCTTCGGCGCGTCGGCGCGCAAGGTCGGTCCGCGGGATCTCGCGGCCGCCGTCGCGCAGGACGCCGTCGGCGCGACGACCGTCGGCGGGACGCTCGCCGTCTGCCGCGCCGCAGGCATCTCCGTGATGGCGACGGGCGGGCTCGGGGGCGTACACCGCGGCTGGGCGGAGCATCTGGACGTCTCGTCGGACCTGGGCGAGCTCGCGCGCACGCGCTGCGTCGTCGTCTCCTCCGGCGTGAAGTCGCTGCTCGACGTGCCGGCGACGATGGAAGTGCTCGAGACGCTCGCGGTGCCGGTGCTCGGCTACGGCACCGACGAGCTGCCGCTGTTCTACGCGGCGCGCGGAGGGCCGCCGGTGTCCGCGCGCGTCGAGACAGCCGCCGACGCAGCCGAGGTTGCGCGCGCTCACTGGGAGCTCGGCGGCGGCGGCGTCCTGCTCGCGCGACCGCCGGACGAGAGCCTCGACGACGTCGAGCCGCTGATCGAGCACGCGCTCCGGGATGCGCACGAGCGCGGCGTGAGCGGCAAGGACGTCACGCCGTTCGTCCTCTCGTGGCTGCACGAGCGAAGCGGCGGCCGAACGCTTGCCGCGAACCGCGCGCTCGTCGTCGCGAACGCGGGACTCGCGGCAGAGGTCGCGCTTGCGCTCGCGGGCTAGGACGGAGCGACGAGTATCACCGCGCGCGACGCCGTGACTGCGCCGGTGACGCCGACGTGCGCTGCGAGCCGCTTCGAGCGAAGCACGTTCTCGTAGCCGCGACGGGTGAGCGTGACGGGAACGGCTTCCGCGGCACCGGCGGGAATCGAGAACGCCCGGCTGGCCAGCCGCGCATGCAAAGCCGCAAGCTCGAGCGTTCCACGGCACCGCAGCGCGGAGCCGCACCTCACGTGGACTGGGGCGACGCGGCCGCGCGTCACGGGGATCGTCCGCGAGACGATCGCGAGCGTCGCCTTTGCCACACCGAAGCCCGCGACAGCGACGGGACGCAGGTGATCGACCGGAGTCCCGTCGGGAAGCTGCTGCGTGGCGTCGGACCCCCAGCAGTCGACGGCGCCGCTCCGCAGGAGCGCGCACGTGTGGAAGCTCCCGGCCGAGACCGCGGCGACGGGTCCGTGCAGACCCACGACGTCGACCGGCGTCGGGCGGTCGATTCTCGTTCCGTCACCGAGCTCGCCGTGCTGGTTGGAACCCCAGCACTTGACCGACCCCGAGGCGAGAAGTGCGCAGCTGTGAAAGCTCGATGTGATTGCGATCACACCGCTTGCGAGTCCGGGAACGTCGGCGGGCGCTCCACTGGAGCCCCAGCATTCGACGCCGCCCGACGCCGTGAGCGCGCAACTCGCGGTGATCGCAGTGGCGCCGGCGAGCCCCGGAACGTCCACAGCCACCAGATCGCTTCCCCAGCACTGCACGTTGCCGCCGACCATCAGCGCGCACGTACGCAGTCCGCCGGCGGCGATCGCCTTCACGCCGCTCGCCAGGCCCGGGACGTCGACCGGCGCCAGGTGCTTGGCACCCCAGCACTTGACGCCGCCGGACTGCACGAGCGCGCAGCCGACGTCGTACCCGGCAGCGACGGCAGTCACGCCGCTTGCCAGCCCGACCACATCGACAGGCGTGCGGCGTCTCTCGATCGTGCCGTCGCCGAGAGCTCCGCGGCCGTAGCCCCAACACTTGACGCCGCCGACGCTCGTGACGGCACAGCTGTGCCGCACGCCGACGCTGATGTTCGCGATCCCGGTGCTCATTCCGGCAACCGCCACGGGCGTCACGCTGCCGCCCGTCTGCCCGTTGCCGAGCTCGTCGTGGCCGTTGTAGCCCCAGCAGCTGACGGCGCCTGCGGCCGTGAGCACGCAGGTATGGGCGAGGCCCGCAGCAACCGCCGCGGCACGTACGGGCGCCGCATCGCTCGCCGCTCTGCTAGTCGAGCCCGCCGTCGCGGCAAGCGCCACGAGACCCGCTGCAACCGCGAGCAGCCGAAGCGCGCGCACGCCGCCGAGTCTACGCCTCAGGTCTCGATCGACTGCAAGAACTCGTCGATCGGCAGCGCCGGGAGCGTCTCGATCTTCGTCGAGCCGCGGGCGCCGAGGGCGACGGAAACGCGCGCGATCGTCGCCGCGTCGGGCGCCTCGACGACGTTGACGAAGTCGAACTCGCCGAGCGTCGCCCACTGGTGGAGCACCTTGCAGCCGAGCTCCTCGACGTCCTGGTTCACTGCGCGCAGGCGTTCAGGGTTCGACTTCAGCGTCTGGACGCCTTGAACGGTGAGCGTCGACAGCAGGATGTAGACCGGCATCTGCCCTCCTCTTCTCGCGGAGGCCCGAGTCTACGACGCGCGCGGCCTGGTCGAAGTACAGCAACGCGGGCCCGATGTACAGGAGCGGCGAGATGACGAGGTCTGCGATGAACGCGGCGGTGCGCACCTCCGCGTCCGCCTGCCCGTGCAAGAGCACGCCGAGCATTGCGCGCGTCACGAAGTAGACGATCGCCAGCGTGCACAGCGAGCCGAGTGCGTGCACGAAGTCCGCGGCCGCGAGGCGCCGGCCGCGCACGAGCGCATTCCGGAAACGCAGACGCTCGTGCGCCGCTGCCGGGACCGCGAAGCCGAACAGCGCCAGCCACGCGAGCGCCGGCAGCACGTACAGCCGTACGAGCACCGGCACCGGCAGGAAGACGAAGACGCCGATCGCGAACGCGCGGAGGAGAGCGTCCCGTTCGAGAGGCGCCGGAGACGCGAGCACGATCGCACGCACGTACGCAGCGGTCAGGAACGGCGTCGCAGCCCAGAGCACGATCATCTGGGCGGTGAGCGACAGTCCTGCGGAGACCTGCGTCACCGCCGCGATCGGCAGCCCGAGGACGAGTGCCGGCCAGAAGCGGTGCCCGTAGAGCCGGATCGACTCGGCGACGAGCTGTCCGACGGTGCGCTCCTTCGGCGGCAGCGGCGGCGGCAGCTCCTTCGGCATTCCGCGAGCACGGTATCCGCTGCCGTGCGCGGAGCGTTATCCACACGTTCGAATGGACAGGGTGTCGGTCGACCTCCGTGTGCCCGGGGTGGCGCTTGTCTCCCTGAGCGGCGAGCACGAGTTGTACGACGCCTTGAAGCTGCGGGAACGGATCGCGTCGCTGCTCGACGGCGGCCGGGCGATCGTCGTCGACCTCACCGAGACCGTCTTCGTCGACTCGTCGATCGTCGGCGTCCTGCTCGACGCGAAGCGGCTCGCGGCCGAGCGAGGCGTCGACTACAGCGTCGTGCTCGGGCGGACGACGGGTGCGCCGGTACGGAGGATGTTCGAGATGACCGGGCTCGGCGGGATCCTCCCGGTCGTCGAGCGGGACGAGTCGGTCTAGCCGGCGGCGCTAGTTACGCGTCGTCGTCGACGGTCTCGTCGCCGGGATCGCGGTTCTCGAGCGGAGGCAGCATGGTCGGAGCGTAAGGCTCCGCCCGGTCGACATCAAGACATGGCCGAAACAAGATGGGCCGTTCGGCCTATTCACAAGCTGTGGACAACGCGGAATGATGGCTGTGGACACGGTTCCGGGTCCCTGCGGCGTCAGCCGGGGCCGCCGCGACAAGCAGCGGCCCCGGCTTTCTCGCCAGCCTGCGCAACCGAACCGCTCCAAGGCCCGTTTTCTCCTTATGTGAAGCGATCGTCGGCTCCTTCGCCGACGACCGACCGACCGAGGAGGTCCAATGAGCACAGCGACAGAGAAGGCCGAAGACGTCGCCGAGCAAGGCAAGGAGAAGGTCTCGGGAAACGGCGACGGGAACCTCGCGAAGAAGTTCCTGCTGCCTGCCGCAGCCGGAGTCGGCGCGATCGCAGCCGGCTACGCCGCGAAGAAGGCCCCCGACCTCTTCAGCGACCAGGTCATGCCGAAGCTCGAGCAGCGCGGCAGCGACGAGGCGGCGAAGGTGGGCAAGCAGGCGATGGGCAAGATGACGGACGGATCATCCGGCGTCATGGGCAAGGTCGCCGGCAGCGTCGTCGACAAGGTCACGGGTGGCGGCGGCGGAGGTAAGGGCAAGAAGACGCGCCGGCTGCCGATCCAGCGCTGGACGGACGTCGCGGTTCCCATCGACAAGGCGTACCAGGCGTGGACGGACTTCGAGAAGTTCCCGCAGTTCATGCATCGCGTGCTCAGCGTCGAGAAGAGCCGCGACGGCAAGGACGAACTGCAGTGGGAGGAGAAGATCTGGTTCAGCAAGCGCCAGTGGAAGGGCAAGGTCGTCGAGCGGCGCAAGAACGACCGCATCGCGTGGAAGACGACGAGCGGGACCCAGCACTCGGGCATCGTCAGCTTCCACAAGCTCGACGAGAACCTGACGCGCGTCATGGTCGAGGTCGACTTTCAGCCGACGGGCATGTTCGAGAAGATGGGCTCCGGCCTTCGCTTCGTCAAGCGCGCCGTCCAGGCCGATCTCGCCCGTTTCAAGGCGTACGTCGAGATGAAGGACGTGAAGGGGCTCGACTACTCGCCCGAGAAGGGCAACGACAACGGCGACGAGGACGACAAGAACGACAAGAAGGACAAGAAGGCGAGTGGAAGCTCGAACGGTCAGTCGAGGAGCTCCTCGGAGAGCGAGCAGGAGCGCAAGGAGCGCGCCGAGAGGCGGAAGCAGCGCCAGGCCTGACGGCCGGCGCTGCTTCACGCTCTTCGCTAGTCGCCCGAGCTGCCGCGCTGCGCCCGCTGAAAGCCGGCGATGAAGCGCGGTACGACGACATCGCGCACCACTTCGGGTGCGCGATCCGCGACGAAGGCACCCGCCTTCGTCGCCGCGTCCTCGATGACGGGCAGCAGGCTGTCCTTCGCGACGTCCCAGCCTGACGAGACGGCCGCGGTCACGAGCGACGCGCTGCTGCCGGACGAGCCGCTCTTCTTCTTCGACGACGTCTCGGCATCGTCGTCGCCCTGACTCGACGATGACCTGCTGCTCAGCGCCTTGCGCGCCGCGAACGCGGTCGCGCCGCTGGCGGCGGCGATCGCCGCGACGCGACCGAGGTTGTGCCCGTCCGACGAGCCGCCGCCGTTCGACTGCTCGTCTTCGGCGCCCGTTTCTTCCGTGTGCTCTTCGGAAGCCATCGCTCTTCAGCTCGCCTTGCTCGTCTTCTTCTGCGAGCTCGAGCCGTTCGAACCGCTCGAACTGCCGCCGCTCTTCAGCTGGTCGAGCCGCTGCATCAGCGTCTCGTTGACGTTGTTGAACGTCTCGGCGAGACCGTCCGCTGACTCGCTGATCTGATCCGCGATCGACGTGAGCCGCTCGAAGTCGATCTCGCCGTTCTCGAGCTCCGAGCGCAGGTCGCTCACGAGGCTCTCGAGCTTCTCGGTGATTGCGCCTGTCGTTTCCTTCAGTGATGCCATTGGGTGACTCCTTTGCCTCGGTTGTTGGTGGCTTCCCTACGGCCGTTCGGCAGAAACTCAGAGCAGGTCGCCGAGCGGCCCGAGGTTGAGATTCAGGTCGCGCTGATCGAGACCGAAGTGCTCGGTCAGCTCCTGCATGCGCTGCTCGAGCTTCATGAACGTCTCGCCGAGACGCTCGATCTGCTCGTCGTCCAGGTTCCCCGCCTCCATGCGGCGAAGCGCCTGACGTTCCATGAGCTGCCTCAGCAGCTCGATCAGGGTGAGCACGAGCTGCGCGAGCCCGCGCTCGACGTTCTCGGGATCGGCCTCGATGCGCCGCGGCAGCGCGCTCCGCGTGCCTTCGAGGTCCCGTGCAAGCGTCTCGAGGTCGCCGCCCGCGAGCAGCAGCCGGTCGATCGTGTCGGTCACGCCGCCGCTCCTTCACGCTCGAGGACGGCGAAACTGTACGGCGGCCACGGCCCCGTGCACGCAAACGAGAGCTCGCTGCGGCGGTGCTGCGCATCGTCGACCGCCGCGCGGAAGGAGTCGACGTCGGCTGCCGGGACCAGATACGCCGCGCGAAGGAGGGCGGTCGTGCCGACGCTGCGGCTGCGAGTCGCTGCGCGCGCGCGTTCGGCGAGCGGCGCGTGGATGTCCGCGGCCAGGGCGTCGGCGCGGGCAAGGTCGCGGAGGCGGTCCCGCATATAGTCGCGGCCCGAACCGGCAGGCTGCGGCGGCTGCACGGGCGCAGCCACGTGCAGGCCGATCTCCACGCAGCCGCTCACCTCGTTCAGGCGGCCCTCGAGCTCGCCTTCGACGCGTGCGACGGCGGATTCGAGTTCGTCGGGGTCGCGGAAGCCGCGGCCGAACCGCACGGGCAGCACCGCGTCGTTCGCCGCGGCAAGCGCGTCGATGACGTGCGCGTGCGCAAGCACGTTCTCGTCCGTCGGCTCGACCGCGCCTTCGACCTCGGCGACGACGGCTGCGACCGTGCCCAGCGGTATGAGCTCCAGCCGCGCCGGGCCGACGCCCGTCGCATCGGGAACGTCGGCCGATTCGCGGACGAACGCGTAGAGATAGAGCATCAGGCCGCCTGCCCCTCGAGCCGCTCCATCGTCCCCACCGACGCGAGCAGCACCCGCAGCCCGACGTACACGAGGTCGACGTCCGCGACGGCGAGCGTGATGTCGCCGGTGACGACGACGCCCTTGCTCAACACACGGTCGACGAGCTCGATGAGCGTGATCTGCTGTTCGAGCGGCAGGTCGCGGCTCATCGGGCTTCCTCGGGCTGAACGAAGTTGTACGCCGGCCATGGGCCGGTGACGACGACCTCGAGCCGCTCGTCGCCGGGGTCGTCGGCGGCTGCGACGAACTCGGGCTGCTCGTCGGTCGAGACGAGGTACGCGGCGTTCAGGAGCATCGTGTCGCGCCTGCCGCTGAGCTCGGGCGGCTGCGGCGGGTTCGCGCGCGCGCCGTCCGCGAGCGACGCGAGGTGCTCGTGCAGCGCCTTCACCTGCTCGAGCGCTTCGGCCTGAACGTTCGTTGCTGCGTCGCGCGCGCGTTGCTTCTGCAGGAGATAGTCGCGGCCCGTCGCCGGCTTCGCGCCTTCGTCTTTTGCCGTGTCGACCAGGAACACCTTGACGCCGAGCTCGACGTGTCCGCGCAGCCGGTCGAGCGCTCCGCGGAGCTCGGCCCGGCGCGCACGCAGCATCTCTCGCACGCCCGCCTCGTCGCGGAAGACCGTCCCGAACCGAAACGGCACGAGCGGCGCCGCGCCCACCACACCGGAGAGGACGTCGTCGTGCGACGCTACGGCCTGCTCGAGCCAGGCCCGATTCTCGAGGTTGCGGCGAAGCGGCTCCTCGCCGAACTCGGCGAGGTCGACCCGCCCGACGATCGCGGAAAGGCCGTGCTCCGAGACGACGTCGAGGCCGTCGAGGCCGGCGTCCGCCGGCACGACGCCGTACACGTACCACGCCGCTTCCACACCGCTCGAGATCACGACTCGTCGGAGGAGCGCTGCTCGATCCCGGCCTTCTGTTCGAGCCGGCGGAGGCGCTCCTCGAGCTCGTTGCCGTTTCCGTTGCCGCCCCTGAGGAACGGATCGTTCTGCCACCAGTCGATGCCCATCTCCTTCGCCTTGTCCGCGGACGCGACGAGCAGCCTGAGCTTGATCGTCAGGAGTTCGATGTCGAGCAGGCTGACCTGGATGTCGCCGGCGATGACGATCCCCTTGTCGAGCACGCGCTCGAGGACGTCGGGCAGCTGCGAGGGCTCGCGCCGGCCGAGGTAACGCTGCGGGCTTTGCGCCGGAGTGCTCATCAGCCGCTCTCCACCTCTGAGCGCTGGTAGCGGCGCGTTCGGGTCATGCGCGCGACCTTCCCCTCGTCGTCGAGCACGAGCTCGTACGACCCGAGGACATCGCTCGAATCGGGGATGCGGCGGAGCTCGACGACCTCGAGGTTCACCTTCCAGTGGCCGTTCTCGCGCTCGAAGCCCGAGACGCTTTCCGCCTCGCGGCCGAGCAACTCCTCGAGTGCCCGACGGGCCTTGGGGACGATGTTGCCCGGCTCGCTGTCGGCGCCGACGGCATCGTCGAGACTCGCGCGGTCGTTCTCGCCGTCGTCGTCTTGCTCGCCCGTCGCCTCTGCGGGCTCGGCACGTCCCTGCTGCTGGTCGTTCTCGTCCTCGTCGTCCTCGTCCTGCTCCGCCGGCTCCGCGCGGCCTTCCTGCTGCTCGTCTTCGTCGTCTTCGTCCTGCTCGGCAGGCTCTGCCTCGGCAACCTCTGCCTCGGCAACCTCTGCGCGCCCTTGCTGCTGCTCGTCCTCGTCTTCGGCGTCTTCGTCAGCTGTTTCGGCGCGACCCTGCTGCTCGTCGTCGTCCTCCTCGTCGGCGTGCTCCGCCCGCGGCTCGCTCTCCTCGTCGCGCCGTGTCTCGTCGCCTCCTTCGCTGCGGCGGTCGAGCAACGTCTTCGCGGCGCCGGCAGCGGCGCCGACGGCGGCTGCGACCGCGGCCGTGAGCGCGGCTCGCTTCACCGTCTCGCGCACCTCGCTCTTTCCCGAGTCCCCGCCGCCGCTCGCTGCGTCGCTCATCCTCTCGAACGGCTCCGTCAGCATCGAGCGGCGACGCTCGCGCCCTTCCGAACGGCGCTGCTGCGCCTCCTGTCTCGTACCCTCGGCCATCAGTTACCTCCTCCGGACAAGAGCCGCCCGAGCAGCTCGTCCTCGATGTCTGCGAACTCTTCTTCGGTCAGCTCGCCGCGCTCGTACGCGGCTTCCGCTTCCAGCAGTTGCTGCTCGACGGCTGCTGGATCGTTCAGCTGCCGCTCCGCTTCCTCGAGCAGCATCTCGGCGACCCAGATCGTCCCGCGCACCGGCGCGAGCGGCAACGTCACGAGAGCGGTCAGGATCCCCATGCCCCGCGCTCCAGCGTTGCGAAAGCGGACGGCGGCAGCGGTCCGACGACGTCGATCTGAAGCCGCGGCGCCTGCTCCTCGGCGATGCGCTCGAGCTCCCGGTCGAACGCGTCCGCGTCCTTGGGCGAGACGAGGAACGACGCCTTCAAGACATCCTCGCCGGTCTCCTCCACGACGACGTCGGCAGCCTTGGACGCGAGGCGCTCGAGAATCGCCTCGCCGTCGCGCTCGCGCGCGGAGCCGAGCGCAGACGCGACGAGCTCGCCGAGCTGCATGCGCAGCGAGTACCCGGCGTCTTCGGCGAGACCGCGCGTCTGCTCGCGGAGCTGTGTGATCGTCGGATCCGCGGCGACGATCTCGTGCAGGACGACGTCCTCGTCGTAGGCGACGCGCACGTTCAGCTGCGCGTGGCCCTCGAGCCGTTGCAGCAGCGCGAGCAACTCGTCACGGCGCGGCTCGAGGAGCTCGCGTCGCACGGCGTCGTCGGAGGAGAGAACCATGCCGAACGCACAGGGCACGACCGTCCCTTCCGCGAACGCGTCCTCGAGGACGCGCAAGTGGTTGAGCAGGTCGCGCCGCCGGATGCGGAGGTCGCCCGGCGGAAGCGCGCTGACGAGCGCCGCGACGCCGCCGTCGGCGATCGCGCGTACCGGAGCGTCGGCAATGCCCTGGCGCTCGATCGCCGGTATGGCGTCAGCGGCCACGACGCCGTAGACGTATGCGGCGGCCGTCGGGGGGGCCTCGGTCGTCGACGCCGTCATGACCTCGACTTCTCGGATTCCTTGTCTTTGCTGCCGCCCGGCGTGAGCTTCTCCTTGGCGCCCTCGAGGGCACCCTGCGTCTTGCGCTTCGCGCCGTCGCTCTTCAGATCCTCGATGCCGACTCCGCCCTGCTCGGCGAGGTCGAGCCGGTTGACGGCTTCCGCGAAGCGGAGGTACGTGTCGACGCTGGCGATGACGATCCGCGCGTCGATCGTGATCAACTCGATGCCGATGACCGACACCCGCACGAACGCGTCGATCACGATCCCCTTGTCGAGGATCACGTTCAGCACATCTGCGAGTCCGGACGGGCTCGGCGCCCGCTGCAGGTAGTTGCTCGCCGTTCCTCGTTGCGCTACGGCCATCGTCCGCCCTTCCTTTCGCGTTGAGTCGTTCAGTGGTTAACGGCTTGGAGCGTTTTTTGGTTCTGGACGTCCGAAAAACTGCTCATTCCTCGTCCTCGTCGCCGTCGTCCTTCCTGCGGTCGACCAGGTGCTTCGCGACCGCAGCCGCGCCGGCCACGGCCGCGCCGGCGGCGACGCCCTTCGCAGCTCCCCTGAGGCCGGCTTCCGCCTTCTCCTCGACCTCTTCCTCGGCCTCGTCGATCTTGTGCTCGGTGACGACCTTCGCGCCGACCTCCTGCAGCTCCGGCAGGCCGGCGACCTCGGTTTCGGCGAGGTCGAGGCGATTGACCGCCTCGGCGAAGCGCAGGTAGGTGTCAACGCTCGCGATCACGATGCGGGCGTCGATGGTCACGAGTTCGATCCCGATCACCGAGACGCGCACGAACGCGTCGATCACGATCCCCTTGTCGAGGATCACATTGAGCACGTCGGCGAGCCCCGACGGGCTCGGCGCGCGCCGGAGGTAGTTCGCGCCCCCGTTCGTCGCGACCGCCACGAGCGGTGTCTATCCAGCCAGCGGGCTGCTCAATCTCGGGCTCGCCCGCGTTTGAGGCCGCAGGAAGCGGGGAGCGAGCGGAGACATCACAAGCCGAGGAGGGACACGTGGCGGACGAGGAGCAGACCGAGCAGGACGAGACCCAAGACGAGCGGGGCGAGCAGGACGAGATGCCGGAGGCGCAGCAGGAGGGGGCCCAGGACGACGGCGAAGAGAGCACGGGCGAGGACGAGTCCGGCGAGGGATCCTCGTCCATGCTGCGGAACGCGGGGATGGGCGCCGCCGCAGGCGCCGCGATCGGCGCGGCCGCAGGAGCGGCCCAGCAGGTCCTCAGCTCACGCGGTGAGGGCGGCGACTCCCAATCCGAATCCGACGACGAAGAAGCGGACGCCGAGCAGTAGCCGGCGCTGCGCTCTGCTCAGCGCTTCGACGAGCCTGACCGCTTAGACGACGAACGCTTCGACGACGAACGCTTGGCGGTCGAGCGCTTCGCAGCCGAGCGCTTGGCAGTCGAGCGCTTGCCGGTGGAGCGCTTGGCCGTCGAGCGCTTGGCCGACGAACGCTTCGCGGTCGAGCGCTTGGCGGACGAACGCTTCGCGGTCGAGCGCTTGGCCGACGA
>JBJMJE010000064.1:0-5210 GCA_045806505.1 Gaiellaceae bacterium | reverse complement strand
TGAAGGCGATCGGCGAGGCCTCGGCGCTCGTCCGCTCGAAGGCCGATGCCGCGGAGGCCGCCGCGTACGACGCCTTCGTCGTGACGGCCGCGTCCGCGGTCGCGAACGCGCACAAGGAGCACGGGCAGGCGGTCAGCGAGAAGGAACAGGCCGCACTCGACGAGGTCCGCGCGCGGCTCGCGCCCTCCGCGAGCTAGCGCCGCACGACGAACACGTATTCGCGGCTCTCGTCGCCGAAGGGCTCGCCGGCGAAGCCGCCGTACAGGGACTCGAGCTCGAGCCCCGCGACGTCGATCAGCCCGAGCCACTCGTTCTTCGTCGCCCACCACAGCGAGCTCTTGGCGCCGTCCTCGAGCGTGAGGTCGATGCGGTTGTCACCGACGGCATAGCGAACGCTGTACGGAACAGGCTTCGACTGCTGCACGCCGTCGAGGCGCACCGCGATCCTGTGGTCCAACGCGAACGCGTTCCACGCGAACCGGCCGCCGGGCTTCAGTGACGCGGCGACGCGCTCGAACGTGCGGCGCCGGTCGGCCCACGACGGCAGATGCAGCAGTGCGCGGAACGGGCAGTAGACCAGCGCCGCCGGCTCGTCCAGGGCGAGCTCCCGCATGTCTCCCTCGTGCAGCTCGAGCTCGACGCCGGCTTCGCTTGCCCCCGCGCGCGCGAGGTCGAGCATCGCCGGGGACGTGTCGATCCCGATCACCGGCCGGCCGATCGCCTGCGCGACCGGAATTGCGACGCGCCCGTTCCCGATCGCCAGCTCGACGACCGGCCCGTCCGCCTCTCGCGCCAGCGCAACGTAGAACGCCACGTCGGCCGTCATCTCGGCACTCCACTCCTCGTAGTGCTCGGCGAACGCCTCGTCCCAGCTCACAGCGGGATGCTAAGCGCCCCTACAGCTCCTCGTTCTGCGGCAGGTCGTCGGTGATCTCGAACCACGGAGCCTTCGACCCGACGTAGATGTGCTCCGCCGGCCTGATGCTCGGATCGTCGACGAGCGAGCCGAGCGCGACGTGCACGTACGCGCCGTCGCGCACGACCGAGTAGAGGAGCGAGCCGCAGATCCCGCACCGCGTGTTGTTTGCGTCGTCGCCGCCCCACACCAGCAGCGTCTCCGCGCCCGACACGATCTCGAGCTTCTCGCGCTCGATTCCCGCGAACGTCTTGAACGCCGACCCTGTCGCGGCGCGGCAGTTCGAGCAGTGGCAGTTCCCCGCGTACAGGAAGTCGTCACGCACGCGGTACGCGACGGCGCGGCACTCGCACCGTCCCCGGAGCACGCGCCGTCCGTTCATACGGCCGGCCGGTAGATCAGGATCGCAACGCCGTCGCCGACCGTGTTCGACTCCACGAGTTGCAGTGGCTTCTTCGCGGTCGTCTCGCCGAAGAACCGCTTGCCGGTTCCCAGCACGACCGGAAAGACCATCAGGTGCAGCTCGTCCACGAGGTCGTGCTCGAGCAATGCCTGCGCGAGCTGCGCGCTCCCGTGCACGTACACGTCGCCGCTCGCACTCTCGCGAACCCTCGACACCTCGTCTACGACATCGCCCGAGAGGACCGTGCTGTTGTTCCACTCCGGGTCGCGAAGCGTCGACGACACGACGTACTTGGGCATGGTGTTGAACTTGTCGGCGAAGTCGCCGGTGCGCGACGGCCACGCCTCGGCGAAGCCCTCGTACGTGACGCGGCCGAGCAGCAGCGCCTCGGACTCGTCCGTCTCGTCGACCTTGAACTTGTTGCCCTCGTCGCCCCGGTCGATCTCGAACGTCCAGCCGCCGTACTTGTAGTCCTCGGCGCCGCCCGGATCCTCCATCACGCCGTCGAGCGATACGAATTCGGTCACCACGATCCTGCCCATCCCGCTCACTCCTCCCGTCGGTTTGCGTGCATGCATAAGACCAGCGTGGGCGACCAAAATCATCTGACGTTGACGACGTTCGTGGTCGAGACACCGCATGGACCGGCACGCGTGCATTTGCACGGCGCCGATCGACCGCGCGCGGCGCTCGTCCTCGGGCACGGCGCGGGCGGCGGCGTCGCTGCGCCGGACCTTGTCGCGGCAAAAGACGTCGCGCTGGAGGAGAGCTTCGCCGTTGCGCTCGTCGAGCAGCCGTACCGCGTCGCCGGTCGCCGCTCGCCCGCGCCTGCGCATCAGCTCGACGCCGCGTGGATGGCCGTGCTCGAACGCCTCGCCGGCGACGAACTGGCCGGGCTGCCGCTCGTGACGGGCGGCCGCTCGTCCGGCGCGCGCGTCGCATGCCGCACCGCCGAAGCGACCGGCTCAGTCGCGGTGCTCTGCCTCGCGTTCCCGCTCCACGCGCCCGGCCGCCCGGAATCCACGCGGCTGCCGGAGCTCCAGGCCGTCCGCGTTCCCGTCCTCGTAGTGCAAGGAGCCGCAGATCCCTTCGGGCTGCCGCCGCGGGGCCGCCGGCGAAAGGTCGTCACCGTCCGCGGCAATCACAGCCTCGGGGCGGACCGCGACGCGTTGAGCGCCGCGGTCCGCGAGTGGCTGGCTTACTTGAAGACGAAGTTGCTGTGACCCTCGATGTAATCCGGCGACGTCTGCGAAGCAGGAAGGAAGACGCGCAGCTTGGTGCCGAGGTTGACGAACGACGTCACGTGACCGACGGCGACGGTGCTCGTGCGCGCGATGCTCTGGAGCTGCGCCTGCCCGATCGTCGTCCAGCCGGAGCTCGTCCAGCGGGAGACGTCCACGGTCTTGCCGGCCATCGAGTGCTGCGCGAGGACGACGACGAGGAAGCTGTTGCGGCCGACCTTCTGCAGCGTGATGCGCGGCCGCACGTTCACCGTCAGCGTCGCGCTCGACTTGTCCTCGTACGTCGCCTGGTACGTCGTGCGGATGCGCGGCTGCACCTGGAGGCTCCAGTTGCCGCCGGTCGTGGTCGTCACCTGCGTCGTCCACGTCGGCTCGCCCGTCGGCTTCGCGGTGATCGTCACCGTCTCTCCGGCCTGCTTGCTCGACACGGTGCCCGACAGCGTGATCGCGTCGCCGAAGATCATCACGGAGCGCGACGTAGCGATCGAGACCGCGCGCGTGTTCTGCGCCACCGCGACACTCCCGGCGAACGGGCTCCCGGTCTGGTTGCTGCCCCTCACCGTCGGGTCCGTGTACGTGAACGTCCCGGGCGTCGCGAACGTGCACGAGCCGCTCTGCGACGGCTGCAGGCTGAGCCTGCAGTTCGTGTTGTTGACCACGACCGCGTGAGCGGACGTGTCCGAGTTCTTCCAGCTCACGGTGTCGCCGCTCTGCACCGTGACGGTCGGCGGGGCGAAGCCGTTCTTCGTGATCTCGATCGGCGCCGTGCGCGCAAGCGCCACGGAGGCGCCGCCGAGGATCGCGACTGCGAGAGCCGCGAGAAGAGCCTTACGCATCTGATGAACCTCCTGGTTATCGTCGCTTAGAGGTTCAACGGCCACGCCCCGGTGAAGGTTCGTTGAGCGATGTATTCGTACCGTTTCTTTACCGTATTCGCATGATTCGCAACGCTTACCCCCTGAGATCGATCGTGGTCGTTGCGGCGGTGCTCACTCTCGCTGCGTGCGGCGGCAGCAAGCCGGCGACGTTCGAGAACCCGGTCTTCCGCGGCGATTTCCCGGACCCGTTCGTGCTGAAGGTCGGCGACACCTACTACGCCTACGGGACGAACGGCGCCGGGAAGCAGGTGCAGACGCTGACGTCGAAGGACCTCGTGCGGTGGCAGCCGGGGCCCGACGCGCTGCCGAAGGTCGGCTCGTGGGCGTTCATCGGCGAGACGTGGGCGCCGGAGGTGCTGAAGCGCGCCGACGACTCGTACGTCCTCTACTACACGGCGAACAAGTGCGTCGGGCGCGCGGTCGCGAGCAAGCCGCTCGGTCCGTTCGTCGACAGCGCGAAGGACTCGCTCGTCTGCCAGCCGACGCTCGGCGGGTCGATCGACGCGAGCCCGTTCCGCGACGACGACGGAAAGCTCTACCTCCTGTGGAAGAACGACGGCAACGCGATCGGCGCGCCTACGTACATCTACGCGCAACGTCTCTCGCCGGACGGCCTGCACCTCGTCGGCAAGCGGACGACGATCGAGAAGAACGATGTGCCGTGGGAGGCGAGCGTCGTCGAGGGCCCGATGCTGCGGAAGCACGACGGCCGCTACTACCTCTTCTACTCCGGGAACGTCTACAGCGGCGCCGGGTACGCAGTCGGCTACGCGACGTGCGCGTCGCCGCTCGGGCCGTGCAAGGACGCGCCGGAGAACCCGATCCTCAAGACGACGTGCGATGCGCACGGGCCCGGCCACAACGCGCTGATCGACGACGGCGCCGGCCGGACGTGGATCGTCTACCACGCCTGGGACGCCGCCTACGCGAAGCGGCAGCTCTGGATCGACCGCCTCGACTGGAAGGACGCCAAGCCCGTCGTGGAGGGCCCGACCTGCAAGGCGCAGGACGCGCCGAAGCCTTGACCGACCACCCCCTCCCGCAGTTCGCGCGGGACACGTGGGCGAGCCTCGACGGCATTTGGGAGGTGCAGCTCGAGCCGGGCGACGCGTGGCGCGACATCCGCGTGCCGTTCACGTTCGAGGCGGCGCTCTCCGGCATCGGCACGCAGGGCGACGTGCACGAACACGTCCGCTATCGACGCTCCTTCCGCGTTCCGAACCGCTGGAAGGAGCGGACGCTGCTCCGCTTCGGCGGCGTCGACTGGCGCGCGCGCGTGTCGCTCGACGGCCGCGTGCTCGGCAAGCACGAGGGCGGGTATGCGCACTTCTCGTTCGACGCCGGCCGCCTCGCGACGGGCAGCGAGCACGAGCTCGTCGTCGACGTCTTCGATCCCGCCGACGACGCGTTCGGTCAGCCCAAGGGCAAGCAGCGCGGGAGCGGCGGCATCTGGTACACGCGCACGACAGGCATCTGGCGCAGCGTCTGGATCGAGGCGGTGCCGGACCAATACATCCGCGAGCCTCGCGTGCGGTGGGGTCGCGGTCGTGAGCTCTGGTCCCCCGAGCGGCCGGTCCTGCTCGAGGGCGAGCTTCGCGCCGGCGACGACGTGGTGCGCACGTACGTCGGCGTGCGCACGATCGGACGCCGCGGCCGCGAACTGCTGCTGAACGGCGAGCCGCTCCGCATTGCCGGCGTGCTCGACCAGGGCTTCTGGCCGGACGGCGTCTACACCCCGCCGGGCGACGACGCGCTTCGCGGCGACGTGGAGG
>JBJMJE010000063.1:0-14882 GCA_045806505.1 Gaiellaceae bacterium | reverse complement strand
CGCGCGAACGGCGAGCGCGATCGCATCGGACGGGCGCGAGTCGATCTCGATGTCGGACCCGTCCTGTTGGACGGTGATCTGTGCGTAGAACGTGTTCTCGCGGAGCTCTGTGACGGCGACATGCGTGACCTTCGCGCCGAGCTCGCCGAGGATGTCGGTGACGAGGTCGTGCGTCATCGGGCGCGGCGTCGCGGCGTTCTGCAGCTTCATCAGGATCGCCGCGGCCTCCGAGTGGCCGATCCAGATCGGGAGGAAGCGATTGCCTTCGACTGTCTTCAGGAGCACGATCGGCTGCTTCCCGACGAGATCGAAGCTGACTCCATAGACGCTCATCTGCTGCATCAGCAGGCCCTCGGCATGTGGGGTCATTCTAGCTCCGGGGTCTCTCCGCAAACCCTTCACGGTCAGCGGCACGCGGCGTATCCAATGGGCAACGGGGGGCGTTGAAGCCCTGATGCACGGCGTCTGGCTCCAGGACATCGAATCGCTCGAGGCCATCTCCCAGGACGAGGACGCCAGGAACCTCTTCCTGCGAATGGCCGCTTTGCAGCGCGCCGGCCGCACATCGAACTTCCTCGTGGAGCTCGCCGACGACCCGGACGTCGACGACGAGACGAAGGGTTCGCTCGCGGAGATCGCGCAGGACGCCGACTTCCTGCTCGCGCTCGAGGACTACCTCCTGCGCACGCACCGGATCCACTGAAACGGCTTGGCTAGACTTGGCCGCCGCGTGGGCGATTAGCTCAGTTGGTTAGAGCGCCGCTCTGATAAGGCGGAGGTCCGTGGTTCGAATCCACGATCGCCCATTCTGAAGACGCCTCTCGCTCCCGATCTGCCGCAGGAGGTCCCGCGGCTCGAGGCGGAACCGTCGACTCTCCGCGGCTTCGAGCTCAGCGAGCGCTCCGTCGTGCGCGCCGACTGGTCGGAGCGGGACGCGGCGGGACTGCGGCTGCGGGAGTGCCTCCTCGACGGCGTGCAGCTCGACGGCGCCGCGCTTCGCCGCGCTGATCTGCGTGACGTGGAGATCGCCGGCGGCAGCTGGGCGAACGCCGGAGCTACGGAGAGCGTCCTGCGACGCGTCCGGTTTCGGAACACGCGGCTCACGGGGGCGGTCTTCGCGAACGCGACGCTCGACGACGTCGTGTTCGAAGACTGTCGCCTCGACCTCGCGTCGTTTCGGTTCGCCAAGCTCGCGCGTATGCAGTTCGAGCGGTGCCGGCTCGATGAGGCGGATCTTTACGAGGCGCGGTTCGAGAGCGCCGCGTTCTCCGGTTGTTCGCTCGTGAATGCGAGCCTCGCCGAAGTCACGTTCGTCGACACGGAGTTGCGCGGCTGCGACCTGACGGCGCTCGGGAATCCAGAGCGGTTGCGCGGCGTGCGGATGCCCTGGGGCGACGTCGTCGAGTCGGCCGCCGTGCTCGCCGCGGCGCTAGGAATTCAAATCGTCGACTAGGCGCTCGAGCGCCTCGGCGAGCTCTTCGAGCTCCGTCTCGTCCGCAAACGGGATCTCGAGCTTGCCGATCGTCACCCTTGCGCCCATGCCCGTCAGGCGCGCCGCGGCCGTCTCGACCCTCGACGCGAGGGCGGGGTCGATCCGGCTGGTGCGGCGCTTACGCTTCGCGCCCGCAGCCTGAGCAGCGCGTTCCGCGGCGCGAACCGAAAGGCCGCCGCGGACGATGCGCTTCGCGAGCCGCACGCGTTCGGCGTTCTCCGGAACGGCGAGCACGGCCCGCGCATGGCCTTCGGTGAGCTCGCCGCGGGCGAGCATCCAGAGCACGTCGTCCGGAAGCTCGAGGAGCCGCAACCTGTTCGAAACCGACGGCTTCGAGCGGCCCACGCGCTCGGCGAGCTCGCCGAGCGACAGGCCGAACTCGTCCAGCAGCGCCGCATAGGCGCGCGCTTCCTCGACCGCCGAGAGCTGCTCCCGCGCAACGTTCTCGACGAGCGCGAGCAGCAACGAGTCGCGGTCGTCAGCCTCGCGCACGAGCGCCGGCACTTCCTCGATCCCTGCTTCGCGCGCCGCCCGCCAACGTCGCTCGCCGGCGATCAGCTCGTAGCCGCCCTCCGGACGAGGCCGTACGACGACCGGCTGCAGCAGGCCCTGCCGGCGGATCGACTCGGCGAGCCCGGACGTCGCCTCGGGCTCGAACCGCCTCCGCGGCTGGCGCGCGTTGGGCGTGATGTCGTCGACGCGAATCTGCGCGAGCTCCTGCCGCTCGCCGGCGCCGCCCACGAGCAGCTCGAGGCCGCGGCCGAGGCCGCGCCGCTGCGGCGTGCTCATGCCGCCACCGCCATCGTCGACCGGCGCTCGACCAGCTCGCTCGCGGCGCGCCAGTAGGCGTCGGCGCCGGGAGATCGCCGGTCGTACGCGATCGCCGGCAGCCCGTGCGACGGCGCCTCGGCGAGCCGCACCGACCGCGGGATCGTCGTCCTGAAGACACGGTCGCCGAAGTGGCGGCGGACCTCCTCGACGACCTCCGCCGAAAGCTTGGTGCGCCCGTCGACCATCGTCAGAAGCACGCCGCCGATGCGCAGCCGCGGGTTGAGTCGCGCGCGGACGAGCTCGACCGACTTCACGAGCTGCGCGAGCCCCTCGAGCGCGTAGTACTCGGCCTGCACCGGCACGAGCACCTGGTCGGCGGCAGCGAGGGCGTTGACGGTCAGCGGCCCGAGCGACGGCGGACAATCGAGGAAGACGAACTCGTAGTCGTCGCGAGCGCCGGCGAGGGACTGCGTCAGGTAGGACTCGCCGTCCGAGCGCTGAGCGAGCTCAACCGCCGCGCCGGCGAGATCGGGGCGCGAGGGAACGAGGTCGAGGTTCGCGAACGCCGTCGTGGTCACGACCTCGGAGAGACTCGCACCGTCCAGCAGGTCGTACGTCGAAGCGGCTGCCGAACGCACGCCGAGACCCGACGTGGCGTTGGCCTGCGGGTCGAGGTCGACGACGAGCGAGCGAGCGCCGGCCTCCGCGAGGCAGGCAGCGAGGTTGACAGCCGTCGTCGTCTTGCCGACGCCGCCCTTCTGGTTGGCAAGCGCGTAGAGCGTGCCGGGCACGCTGAGAACCTAGCTACGCGAGCGGACGCTTCCTGGCCACACCCGAGCGCCTCGGAAAGCCCGCCGGCGTCGCGCCCGTCTTGCGCAGGACGACGAATCCCTCGGGCGCACGCTCTACCTCGGCGGCGAGCTGGTCGGCAGCCCGCTGGATGCGGTCAGCCTCCGCGGTCGGCCCGACCCAGAGGACGGCGGCGCCCCGCGGACGCACGAGCGGCAGGCACCACTCGACGGCGACGGGCGGCGGCGCAAGCGCCTTCGCGAGCGCGCAGCCCGCCCAGTCGATCGGCTGGTCCTCGGCGCGGCCCCAGACGACGCGCGCATTCGGCGGCGCATGGTCGCGCAGGAAGACGCACTTCCGCTCCTGCGCCTCGAGCAGCACGAACTCGCGCTCCGGCAGGGCGAGTGCGAGCGGAATACCGGGCGCGCCGCCGCCGGAGCCGACGTCGATGACGGGCCCGGCCTCGCGCCGGACGAGCTCGAGCCCCCGCAGCGAATCGTCCAGCAGCACGCGGCGTGCCTCGTCGAGGTCGCGGATGGCGGTCAGTCCGGGCGTCGCAACGACCGCCTGGAGCCAGCGCTCAGACGGGGCTGACGACGACGTAGCGGTTCGGCTCCGCGCCGGCGCTCGACGTCTCGACGTCGGCGACGTCCTGCAGGCGCAGGTGCACGATCTTCCGCTCGACCGAGCTCATCGGGTCGAGCTCGACCGGCTCGCCCGTTTCGCGGGCGCGCTCCGCGGAGCGGATGGCAAGCCGCTCGAGCATCTCGCGCCGACGTTCGCGGTAGCCCTCCGCGTCGATCGTGACCTCGATCCGCTCGCCCTCGCGCCTGGCGACGATCGCGGTGATGAGGTACTGGACCGCGTCGATCGTCTGGCCGAAGCGGCCGATCAGCGCGCCGACGTCGCCGCCGTGGCACTCCACGCGCAGGCCGGCTTCGTCCTCTCGCACGTCGACCTCGCAATGCACCCCGAGCTCGTACGCGATGCGCTCCATGAGCGAACGAACGTCGCCCGCGAGGTCGCCCTGCTCCGGCGCGGGGGGATTCACCGGGTCGCCGGCGGCTGCCTCTGCGGTTGCGATTACACGTGCCGGCGCGTACCCGACCCCGAGCAGGCCGCGCTCGCCCTCGGTGACGACCTCGAACCGCACGGAGGCCTTGTCGACCGCCGGGTTGAGACGCTCGAGCTCACGCAGCGCCGCCCACTTCGCCTCACCGACCGTCTCGCCGGTCGTTTCGACGGTGAGCGCTTCGTTCACCGCCGCGCGCGCTTTTGCTTCTTCCGCCGTACCACCTTCGGCGCGCTCGGCTGCTGTTGCTGCACCGGGCGCGCAGGCGCCGGCTTCGCGCCGTCAACCGCCTTCGGCGGTGTCCGCGACGTCTTCTTCGCGGCCTCGTCGGGCTTCGGCGCCAGCCGCCGTGTCACGAGGCCCTGGCCGACGGTCCACAGGTTCGTCGTCATCCAGTAGAGGACGAGACCCGTCGGAAAGTGGGCGATCAGCGGGATGAAGACGATCGGCAGCACCATCATGATCCAGCGCTGCGTCTTGTCCATCGTCGCCGACATGAAGTACGTCGACGCGATCTGGCTCGCGGCGTAGATGAAGAGCAGCAGGTAGCCCGCCCAGTGATCGAGGACGGGCGCGGCGATCGACGGCACGACGCCGAGCCACGAGAGGTCGCCGCCCGGTGGGTTGTCCGCGAACTTCCGCAGCACGTAGAAGAGCGAGATGAAGATCGGGAACTGCGCCAGCAGCGGCAGGCACGACGACGCCGGGTTGATGTTGTTCTCCTTGTAGAACTTCATCAACTCCTCGTTCATCTTCGTCCGGTCGCCCTTGTACTTCCGCTGGATCTCCTTCATCTCCGGCGCGTGGGCCTGGAGGTTCTGCATCGAGTGGATCTGGCGGACGACGAGCGGGACGAGGCAGATCCGGACGAGGATCGTCAGCGCGACGATCGACCAGCCCCACGGCAGCCCGACGCTGTTGTGGAAGAAGTCGAGGAGGCTGCGAAGCAGGTTCTCGAGCGGTGTGATCGGGCTCGCGAGGATCATGCGTAGTCCACTCCGCCCCGGCTCCACGGGTTACAGCGGAGCAGACGCCAGCCCGCCTTGGCGCCGCCGACGAGCAGGCCGTGCTCGCGCATCGCATCGATTGCGTACTGCGAACAACTCGGGTGGTACTTGCACTGTCCCTTCGGGAGGAAGACGCCGACCGTGTACCGCCAGGCGTAGACGAAGCCGATGCCCAGATACTTCACGCTGCCGCCTTGTGCAGAACCTCGCCGACGCGCTCGGTCAGCCAGTCGAAGCCGCGCTGCTCCGCCGCCTCGGCCAGGCCGGGGCGCACGACGAGCACGTAGTCGCGGCCCGTCTGGACCTCCGGCAGGAGCGACCGCCACGCCTCGCGGAGGCGGCGCTTGACGCGGTTTCGCACCACCGCAGTGCCGTTCGCCTTCGGAACGGCCAGTCCGAGACGCGGCTCGTCACCGCCGTCGTCTCGTGGGAACCAGTACAGCGTCAGGAAGCGTGTGGACACGGAGCGGCCGTGGCGGTAGACGGCGTCGAAATCCCGCGAGCGGCTGAGCCGGTTTCTGCGCTGCACCGGCGTGGATCTACGCCGAGAGGCGCTTCCGGCCTCTGGCTCGCCGGCGCTTGAGGATCGCGCGACCCGCGCGGGTCGACATTCTCGCGCGAAAGCCGTGACGGCGCTTCCGCCGACGCACGTTTGGCTGATAGGTCCGCTTCAAGGAAGACGCAAAGAGGGAGAAAATTGCACCACCGAGGCGGCGCCGGGAAGCCAGTATAGCCGCGCGTCATCCACGGAGTTATCCACAGGCCTGTAAGGCGGCGTTAGCAGGGTGAGGCCTTGGTCACAAGATCGTTTCCACAGCTGTGGGTAGCTGTGTGGAATCGCGAAAGTCGCTGCAAAACAACTACTTTGACTCGACTCCGAGCACCAGTTTATGCTCGCCGCTCGCCGTTTCGGCGGAAATCTTTCAACCGAGTGGAGGCTTGATCGGAGTGACTGCGGACACATTGTGGGCCGACGTTGCAGAGCGCCTTCGAAGCACTCTGAACACGACCACGTACAGGACCTGGTTCGGCGGTGCCGGCGGGACCGATCTGACCGACGACGCGTTCGTGATCGGTGTTCCGAACGACTTCACGCGCGAGTGGATCGAGGGGCATTTCCTCGGCTTCATCTCCGCAGCCGTCCGCGACGTGACCGGACGCGACCGCCGGGTCGTGCTCACGGTGACGGAGCCCCAGCCGGAGCTGAGGCCCAGCGTCGCACCCCCGCCGCGACGCACGAACGGCGACGGCCCGGCCGCCGCGCAGACGATGAACCCGAAGTACACGTTCGACTCGTTCGTCATCGGCTCGTCGAACCGCTTCGCCCACGCCGCGGCGCTCGCAGTCGCAGAGGCGCCGGCCCAGGCGTACAACCCGCTGTTCATCTACGGCAGCACGGGACTCGGAAAGACACACCTCCTCCAGGCGATCGCCCAGTACACGAGCGAGCACACGGGCTCGCTGACCGCGCGCTACGTCACGAGCGAGACGTTCATGAACGACTTCATCAACTCGCTCCGAGACAAGCGAATCGAGGGGTTCAAGCACCGCTACCGCAACTACGACGTCCTGCTGATCGACGACGTGCAGTTCTTCGAGCACAAGGAGCGGATCCAGGAGGAGTTCTTCCACACGTTCAACTCGCTCTACGAGAGCGGCAGCCAGATCGTGATCTCGTCGGACCGGCCGCCGAAGGAGATCTCGACGCTGGAGGAGCGGCTGCGCTCGCGGTTCGAGTGGGGCCTGATCACCGACATCCAGCCGCCCGACCTGGAGACGCGCATCGCAATCCTCCGCAAGAAGGTGAAGACGGACGGGATCGAACTCGACGCGGACAACAACGAGGTGCTGACGTTCATCGCGAGCCGCATCTCGACGAACATTCGCGAGCTCGAGGGCGCGCTCACGCGAGTCGTCGCGTACAGCTCCCTCACCGGCGGCGAGATGACCACCGAGCTCGCGCAGTACGTCCTCAAGGACCTGTTCCCGCAAGGTGAGCCGGCGCAGGTCTCGATCAAGGGCATCCAGGAGACCGTCTCCGAGCGTTTCAGCCTGTCGCTCGAGGAGCTCTGCGGGGACAAGCGGTCGCAGAACATCGTCTACCCCAGGCAGGTCGCGATGTACCTCTCGCGCGAGCTGACCGACTCGTCGCTGCCCAAGATCGGCAGGGAATTCGGCGGCCGCGACCACACGACCGTGATCCACGCGACGTCCAAGATCGCGCGCCTGATCAAGGAAGACCGCTCTGTGTACAACCTTGTGCAGGAGCTGACGGCGCGGATCAAGCAGGTGCACTGAACCGTGGGTCCAGCGACCGCGGGCCCGAACGCGCTGGGGAATCGCACCTGCTCTCCACCATCCGCGTCCCCTGCGAGAATGGCTCCACGAAACCCGTTGCGGAACCCTTCCCCGACTTCAACAGCCCCTACGTACTACTACGAGGTTTTTAGATAGATGATGGAAGCAGACGTAATGATCGGTGCCGGCATGAAAGTCACGTGTAGCCGCGAGGAGTTCGTCGGCCGCCTCGGGGTTGTGTCCCGGGCGGTGTCGACACGAAGCTCCGTGCAGATCCTTGCCGGCGTGTTGTTGGAAGCCGCAGCGGGTGAGCTACGCCTCGCCGCGACGGACATGGAGCTCTCCTTGCGCACGTCGCTCGACGCGCAGGTCGAAGCCGACGGCTCGGTGGTCGTTCCCGGCCGCCTGCTGGTGGACATCGCTCGTCTGCTTCCGGACGCAGACGTCCAGATCGAGCATCGCGTTGAGGAGGGCGTGCTCGCGGTGACGTGCGGTGCGGCGAGCTACCGTCTGCACACGTACAGCGCCGAGGACTTTCCGCGCCTGCCCGACGTGGACGACACGCAGATCTTCAATGTCGATGCGGAGGCGCTGCTCGAGACGGTCTCGCAGGTGTCGCGCTCGGCGTCACGCGACGAGTCGCGTCCCGTGCTCACGGGGATTCTCGCGCGCTTCGAGCCCGGGAAGCTGGTGATGGCTGCCACGGACTCGTACCGACTCGCCGTCAAGGAGACCGATCTGGCCGGGTCGTCACAGGAGCTCGAGGCGATCATCCCTGCACGCGCGCTCGCCGAGCTCGCTCGGATTGTCGGCTCGGCGACGCAGCTCGAGCTCGGCGTCCAGGAGAACCAGGTCGCGTTCCGCACCGAGGACGCGGTGCTGACGACACGTCGCATCGACGGGCAGTTCCCGAACGTGAAGCAGTTGCTCCCGGAGCAGTTCGAGCACGTCGTGACGCTGCCGCGGAGCGAATTGCTCGAGGTCGTCCGCCGCGTGTCGGTGATGGCTCAGCGCAATTCGCCGCTTCGCCTCCGCTTCGCGGACGGAGAGCTGAACATCTCCGCGCAGACGCAGGACGTCGGCGAGGCGAAGGAGTCGCTGCCGGCGCCGTTCGCCGGAGATCCGCTCGAGATCGGGTTCAACCCCGAGTTCCTGCGCGACGGCATCGAGTCCGTCCAGTCGGACGAGGTTCAGCTCAAGCTGATCTCGCCGCTTCGTCCCGGGCTCATCCAGGGCGAGGGCGACGACTACTCGTACCTGATCATGCCGATCAGGCTCGCCGGCTAAGCCGCGTACTGATCGTCTCGAGCGTCTCATTGCGCGACTTTCGCTCGTACGCCCGGCTCGAGCTCGGCTTGCAGCCGGGCCTCGTCCTCGTCGTCGGCTCGAACGGCGCCGGCAAGACGAACCTGCTCGAGGCGCTCCATGTCGGGACGCAGGGCTTCTCCCCGCGCACACGCGTCGACGCGCAGCTGATCCGCTTCGGTGCGACGGCTTCTCGCGTCGGCCTCGTCGGGCGGCGAGGCGACGCGGCGTTCGACGTCGGCATCACGCTCTCGTCGGCCGCAGCGAAACGCGGCACGCTGAACGGCGCGCGGCTCGCCACCGCCGAGCAGCTTCGTCGCGAGGTGGAGACGCTCGTCTTCACACCCGACCGCCTGGCGATCGTCAAGGGTGGTCCCGCGACGCGCCGCGCGTACTTCGACCGGATGCTCGCGCGGCTTCAGCCGGCACGCGCCGACCTCCCGACCGACTACGCGGCCGCGGTGGCCCAGCGCAACGCGGCGCTTCGGCGGGCGGCCGCCGGCCTGTCGTCCCGCGACGCGATCGCACCATGGACGGAGCGCGTGGCCACCACCGGCTCGGCGCTCGTCGCAACCCGGCTCGAGGCGATCGCCGCCCTGGAGCCCGGCTTCCGCGAGCTCGCAGGCGAGCTCGGCCTCGCCGCCGCAGCGCTCGCATACGAAGGCGAGCCGCCGACGCTCGAGCAACTCGAGAGCCGCCTGGAGCGGGACCTCGACCGCGCGACGACGAGCCTCGGGCCGCACCTGCACGACGTCCGCCTGCTCTCCGGCGATCGCGACCTGCGTGGTTTCGGGTCCCAGGGCGAGCAGCGCCTGACGGTCCTCGCGCTGCTGCTCGCCGAGGCGCGCCTGCTCGCGACCCAGCGCGGCGTCGCACCGCTGCTGCTGCTCGACGACGTTCTCTCCGAGCTCGACACGGGACGGCGGACGGTGCTCAGCGCGCTTGTCGGCGACCTGGGGCAGACAGTCGTCACCGCGACGCAGCGCTCGGCGCTGCCCGTCGAGCCCGCGCAACTCGTGGAGGTGGAACCTGGAACGGCTCGCTGACGCCGTCCGCGGCGAGCTGTCGCGCTTCGGGACACAAGCCGAGATCGGGCGCATCGCGGACGCGTGGCCGGTCGCAGTGGGGGAGCAGATCGCGCGGAACGCGTGGCCCGCGCGCATCGCGCGCGACGGGACGCTGCACGTGAGCACGAGCTCGTCGGCGTGGGCGTTCGAGCTCACGCAGCTCGAAGCGGCGATCCGCGAGAAGCTCGGCGAGCTCGCACCCCCGAAGCTCCGCTTCGCGCCCGGGCCGTTGCCGGAGCCGCCAACGAACGCCGAGGACGTGTCCTCTGCGAACGCTCCGGAACCGTCCGCCGCCGACCGCGTCCGCGCCTCGGAATTGGCAGCCGGGATCGCCGACGAAAAGCTGCGGAATTTGGTCGCACGCGCGGCTGCGGCGAGCCTCGCCGGCAGCCGTTCCCGCCGCTCCATCTGATACACTTCCGGAAGCCCGCAAGGCCGGGATTTGCAGGGCTTTTTTCTGTATGGCAGAACCGACTTACACAGCGAAGGACATCACGGTCCTCGAAGGCCTCGACCCGGTCCGGAAGCGGCCCGGGATGTACATCGGCTCGACCGGTGCGCGAGGCCTCCACCACCTCGTCTACGAGGTCGTCAACAACGCCGTGGACGAGGCTCTCGCCGGTCGCAACGACCGCGTCGAGGTCAGGCTTCACCCCGACAATTCGGTCACCGTTCGCGACTGGGGCTCGGGAATTCCGGTCGACATCATGAAGGAGCAGGGGCTTCCCGCCTTGACGGTCGTCCTGACGAAGCTGCACGCCGGCGGTAAGTTCGGCCAGGGCGGCTACAAGGTTTCAGGCGGCCTGCACGGCGTCGGCGTCTCCGTCGTCAACGCGCTCTCGGAGTGGCTGGTCGCCGAGGTGCAGCGCGACGGCGCGATCTACCGCCAGGAGTTCGCGCGCGGCGAGCCGACCGGAAAGATGAAGAAGGTCGGCGTCTCGAACGAGACCGGCACGACCATCGCGTTCCTTCCGGACGCAGAGGTCTTCGAAGAGCTCGAGCTCTCGGCGGACACGCTGAAGCAGCGGCTCCGCGAGATGGCGTTCCTGACGAAGGCGCTCACCATCGTGCTGATCGACGAGCGCGCCGGCGGCGACGAGATCACATTCCACTACGAGGGCGGGATCAAGGACTTCGTCGCCTACACGAACGAGGCGAAGGATCCGGTCCACAAGCACATCGTCTACTTCGAAGGCGACAACGACCAGGGCCAGGTCGAGGTGGCGATGCAGTGGAACAACTCGTACCAGGAGTCCGTCTTCTCGTTCGCCAACAGCATCAACACGCACGAAGGCGGCTCCCATCTCTCCGGCTTCAGAGGGGCCCTGACCGCGACGCTCAACCGCTACGCGCGCGAAAAGGGGGTGCTGAAGAAGGACGAGTCGCTCGAGGGAGAAGACGTACGCGAGGGTCTCGCGGCAGTCATCTCCGTGAAGCTGCAGGACCCGCAATTCGAGGGGCAGACGAAGACGAAGCTCGGCAACCCGTGGGTCCGCGGCCTCGTCGAGCAGACGGTCAACCAGCAGCTGGCCCAGTTCCTCGAGGAGAATCCCTCGGACGGGCGGCAGATCGTCAACAAGACGATCGCGGCGATGCGCGCCCGGCTCGCTGCACGCAAGGCACGCGAGGTGACGCGGCGCAAGAGCGCGCTCGAGTCCTCGTCGCTCCCCGGCAAGCTCGCCGACTGCTCGATCAACGATCCCGAGTCCGCCGAGCTCTTCATCGTCGAGGGCGACTCCGCCGGCGGCTCGGCGAAGATGGGCCGCGACCGCACCTACCAGGCAATCCTGCCGCTGCGCGGAAAGATCATCAACACCGAGAAGAACCGCATCAACAAGGTTCTCTCGAACAACGAGATCCAGGCGATGATCACCGCGCTCGGCACCGGGATCGGCGACGAGCTCGACCTCGCCAAGCTCCGTTACCACCGCGTGATAGTGATGACCGACGCCGACGTCGACGGCTCGCACATCCGCACGCTGATCCTCACGTTCCTGTACCGGCAGATGCGCGAACTGATCGAGCAGGGCCACGTGTACATCGCGGTGCCGCCGCTCTACAAGGTCAAGCTCGGGAACCAGGAGTTCTACTTCGAGAAGGACGCGCAGCTCGAGGAGCTGCTCGTGCGCGAGCGCGTCGGCGAGCACGAGGTGACCGACCGCAGCGGGCAGACGGTGAAGCTGACCGAGGCTCGCTGGCGGAGGTTCGTCAGCGCGCTCGCGGAGTTCGAGGGTTGGTTGCAGCGCCTGCGCGCCGACTTCGGGATCCCGGCGGCGGAGTTCGTGATCACCCACCGGATCGTGGCCGGCGACGCCGGCTCGCTCGCCGAGCTCGGGCAGGCGATCGAGGCCGCCCCCGACAACGGCTACGCGCTCAGCGTCCTCAATGCCACCGACGGCAACCTCGAGGTGAAGGTCGTCGAGACCGAGACGAGCTCCGCCACGCACGTGACCGTGCCGGCCGAGCTGCTCTCGTCGCCGATCTACGCCAACCTGCGCAAGGCGTACGCCCGGCTGACCGAGATCACGGGGCCGCCGCCGTTCCAGCTCTCCGTGGGCAAGAAGCGGCGCGAGGCGCTCACGTTCAGCGCCCTCCGCTCGGAGGCGCTCGACCTGGCGAAGGACGGCCTCCAGCTCTCGCGTTTCAAGGGCCTCGGTGAGATGAACGAGGAGCAGCTCTGGGAGACGACGATGGATCCGGCCCGCCGGCTGCTCGTCCGCGTCGACGTCGAGGACGCATCCGCGGCCGACCGCATCTTCTCGACCCTGATGGGCGACCAGGTCGAGCCCCGGCGAGCATTCATCGAGGCGAACGCGCGCGACGTGCGCTTCCTGGACGTCTAGGTGACCGACCTCACGAACGAACCGCTGGGCGGCGGCCGGATCGAGTCGCGCGAGCTCGAGCAGGAGATGCGCTCGAGCTACCTCGACTACGCGATGAGCGTGATCGTCGGCCGCGCCTTGCCCGACGTCCGCGACGGGCTCAAGCCGGTCCACCGGCGCGTGCTCTACGGGATGCACGAGGCCGGGCTCCAGCCGAACCGGCCGTACAAGAAGTCCGCCGCCACCGTCGGCGACGTGATGGGCAAGTACCACCCGCACGGCGACGCCTCGATCTACGACACGCTGACGCGGATGGCGCAGCCCTTCTCGCTGCGCTACCCGCTCGTCGACGGCCAGGGCAACTTCGGTTCGATCGACGACGATCCGCCCGCGGCAATGCGGTACACGGAGGCGCGCCTCTCGCGGATCGCGACCGAGATGTTGCGCGACATCGACGCCGACACCGTCGACTTCGAGCCCAACTACGACGAATCGCGCAAGCAGCCGTCCGTGCTTCCGTCCCGCTTCCCGAACCTGCTCGTGAACGGGTCCGCAGGCATTGCCGTCGGCATGGCGACCAACATGCCCCCGCACCGGCTGGGCGAGATCGTGGACGCGATCGTCGAGCTGATCGACAGGCCCGAGGCGAACGTCGACGACCTGATGAAGCACGTCAAGGGCCCCGACTTCCCGACCGGGTCGATCGTCGTCGGCCGGCAGGGGATCCGGGACGCCTACCGCACCGGCCGCGGCCGGATCGTCATGCGCGCGCGCGCCCACATCGAGGAGCTGCGCGGCGGCAAGACCGCGATCATCGTCACCGAGCTGCCGTACGGGGTGAAGAAGGGCGGCGAGTCCGGCGTGATCAAGAAGATCGCCGACCTCGTCGGCGACAAGGTGATCACCGAGGTCTCGGATCTGGCCGACCACTCCGACCGGACCGGGATGCGGATCCAGATCGAGCTCAAGCGCGAGGCGATCCCGCAGGTCGTCCTGAACAAGCTCTACAAGCACACGTCGCTCCAGGCGACGTTCGGCTACAACGCCGTCGCGCTCGTCGAGAACGTGCCGAAGACGCTCTCGCTGCTCGAGCTCGTCACGCACTACCTCAACTATCAGCGCGAGATCGTGACCCGGCGCTCGAAGTACGAGCTGCGCAAGGCCGAGGACCGCGCCCACGTCCTCTCCGGCTACCTGATCGCGCTCGACAACCTCGACGAGGTGATCCGCGTCATCCGCGGCGCAGCCGACACCGACGGCGCACGCGAGCAGCTGATGGCGCAGTTCTCGCTGTCCGAGATCCAGGCGACCGCGATCCTCGACCTTCGCCTGCGCGCCCTCACCGGCCTCGAGCGAAAGCGGGTCGAGGAGGAGTACGCCGACCTCCAGGAGCGGATCGCCGAGCTCCGCACGATCCTCGGCGACCCGGCTCGCGTCGACGGGCTCATCCGCGAGGAGCTGCTCGAGCTGAAGGCGGTCTACGGCAAGAGCGACGACCGCCGCACCGAGATCATCGCCGCCGAGGGCGAGTTCTCCCTCGAGGACATGATCGCCGAGGAGGACATGGTGATCGCGATCACCCGCTCCGGCTACATCAAGCGGCTCCCGGTCACCTCCTACCGGGAGCAGCGCCGCGGCGGCGTCGGCGTGATGGGGATGGACCTCAAGGACGAGGACTACATCGAGCACCTCTTCGTCGCCTCGACGCACGACTACGTCCTCTTCTTCACGACCGTCGGCAAGGTCTACCGGCTCAAGGTGCACGAGCTCCCGCTCGGCTCCCGCCAGTCGAAGGGCCGCGCGATCGTGAACCTGCTCCCGTTCCGCCAGGACGAGCAGGTGCGGGCCGTGATCGCGACGCGCGACTACAAGGAGGCGAAGTACCTCGTCTTCGCGACCAAGGGCGGCGTCGTGAAGAAGACGGAGTTCCTCGCATACAACACGCCGCTGAAGGCCGACGGGATCATCGCGATCAAGATGCGCGAGGAGGACGAGCTGGTCGGCGTGCGACTCTCGGACGGGGACGACGACGTGCTGATGGTCTCGCGCGGCGGCCAGGCGATCCGTTTCCACGAGTCCGAGGTGCGGTCGATGGGCCGCGATGCCTCGGGCGTCCGCGGCATGAACCTGCGCAAGGAAGATGAGGTGATCGAGGTCGACATCGCTCACGACGACACCGACCTGCTCGTCGTGACCGAGAACGGCTTTGGGAAGCGGACACCGGTTCGGGACTACCCCGTGAAGGGCCGCGGCGGCCTC
>JBJMJE010000062.1:0-4914 GCA_045806505.1 Gaiellaceae bacterium | reverse complement strand
AAGAAGTACGGCTACAAGCGGCCGCCGGCCTCTTGGACGCAGCTCTTCCAGATGGCGAAGAAGATCCAGGACGGCGAGAAGGCGTCGAACCCGGACTTCAGCGGGTTCGTGTTCCAGGGCAACGCGTACGAGGGCCTAACCTGCAACGCGCTGGAGTGGATCGCGTCGTCGGGCGGCGGCCACTTCATCGACGGCGGCAAGGCGACGATCAACAACGCCAAGGCCGCGAACGTCCTCAACATGTTCCGCGCCAACATCGGGAAGACGACGCCGCGTGGCGTGACCACCTACCAGGAGGGCGAGACGCACACCGCGTTCATCAACGGCAGTGCGGCCTTCATGCGCAACTGGCCGTACGCGTACTCGCTCGCGCAGGCGAAGGGCTCGAAGGTCGCCGGCAAGTTCGCCGTCGCACCGCTCCCGCACGGAGCCGGCCAGAAGTCGGCGGCCACCGTCGGCGGCTGGCAACTCGCGGTCTCGAAGTACTCGAAGCACCCTGACGCTGCCATCGAGTTCGTCCGCTACATGACGAGCAAGGCGGTCGAGAAGTTCGACACGATCACGAACTCGAACGTGCCGACCATCCCGGCGCTCGCACTCGACAAGCAGGTCAGGAAGGCGGCTCCGTACCTCAACCCGGCGACGGCAAACGTGCCGCGCGCCACTCGCCCGTCCAGTGCTCTCGGTGCGAAGTACAACGAGGGCTCGAAGGACATCTACCAGGCGATCAGCCGCATCCTCAACGGCGCAGATGCGAAGAGCGTCCTGCCGGGCCTCCAGGCCCAGCTCCAGCGGCTTCTCCGCTAGTCCAGCACGCAAAGTCGGAACGAGGGAGGATGGCGCCTGTCATCCTCCCTCCGTCTCTCGCATGTCGACCGTAGCCACTCCCGTCCCCACAGGTAAGCGTCGCCGCCGCGGCGGGACGAAGCTCAAGCGCCGGCAGACGCGGCTGGCGTGGCTGCTGCTCCTGCCGTCGCTGACCGTCGTCGCGCTCGTCGCGATGTACCCGCTCGGCAAGACGATCTACCAGAGCTTCACCGACCAGGAGTTCCTCGCGCTCCTGCCGACGCAGTGGGTCGGGCTGCAGAACTACCAGGACCTCTGGCACGACACGCAGTTCCGGGACTCGATCTGGGTGACGATCAAGTTCACGCTGATCACGGTCACGTTCGAGTTCGCGCTCGGCCTGGCCATCGCACTCGTCGTCAACTCGAAGTTCAAGGGCCGCGGCCTGATGCGCGCGGTGATGCTCGTACCGTGGGCGATCCCCACGGTCGTCGCGGCACAGATGTGGAAGTGGATGCTCGACGACACGTTCGGCGTCATCAACGACGCCGGCGTCCGGCTGCACATCCTCTCGCACTCGCACGCCTGGATCTCGGAGCCGAGCACGGCGCTCGGCGCGGTCTGCGCGGTCGACATCTGGAAGACGACGCCGTTCGTCGCGCTGCTGCTGCTGGCAGGCCTGCAGGTGATCCCGCAGGACCTCTACGAGGCCGCCGAGGTCGACGGCGCGAGCGTCTTGCAGCAGTTCTGGAAGATCACGTTGCCGCTGCTCAAGCCGGCGATTCTCGTGACGCTGATCTTCCGCACGCTCGACGCGCTGCGCGTCTTCGACGTCTTCTACGTGTTCTTCGGAAACCGCCCCGACACGCAGACGATGGCGATCTACGCGCAGAGCACGATCGTGGGTGACGGCCACGTCGGGTACGGGGCCGCCATCAGCGTGGCGATCTTCCTGATCATCGCGATCTTCGTCGTCATCTACGTGACGGTCAGCCGCGCGGTGAGCGACGAATGACCACTGCTGCCGAGACAGTTCGCGCGCCCGCGCGCACCGCCAGCCGCACCCGGCGCTTGCGCAAGAACCGTTACGGGCGCTTCCTTATTCGGATCCCGTTCTGGATCTTGATCGCGGCGATCTTCATCTACGCGCTGTTCCCGTTCTACTGGGTGATCCGCTCGTCCTTCACGCCCGAGGTGAACCTGTTCCAGACGCCCGTCAAGTACATCCCGACGCATCCGACGCTCGAGAACTACCGCGGCGCCCTGAGCGCGTCGTTCTTCCAGGACGCGCTGCTCAACTCGTTCATCGTGGCCGCGTCGGTCACGATCCTTTCGCTCATCGTCGGCTCGTTCGCCGCGTACGCGCTCGGGCGCTTCAAGTTCCACGGGCGCTCGTTCGTGATGTACCTGATGCTCTCGATGACGATCTTCCCGCAGATCGCGATCCTCGGGGCGCTCTACACGACGATCACCAAGTTCCACCTGTACGACACGCTCGGCGCGCTGATCTTCACGTACCTGATCTTCACGCTGCCGTTCACGGTTTGGGTGCTGACGAGCTTCATGCGCGCGCTGCCGGGAGACCTCGAGGAAGCGGCCTACGTCGACGGAGCGACGCCGCTGCAGGTCTTCTACAAGGTGCTGCTGCCGCTGATCGCGCCGGGCCTCGTGACGACGGGGCTGCTCGCCTTCATCTCGGCCTGGAACGAGTACCTCTACGCACTGTCGTTCATCCAGTCGCCGGACAAGTACACCGTGCCGCTTGCGATCACGTCGTTCGTGAGCCCGACCGGCAGCGGCTTTGCCGTCCCGTGGGGTCAGATCATGGCGGCGACGGTGATCGTAACGCTGCCGCTGCTGATCATGGTCCTCGTGCTGCAGAAGCGGATCATCGCCGGCCTCACCGCCGGCGCCGTAAAGGGTTAGAGAGTTTCCCGCGTCTGCGGGTCGAAGAAGTACAGGCGGCTCGTGTTGACCGTGAGCTCGGCCGCCTGACCCGCGGCGATGTGGCTCCGCGGGCTGACGCGCGCGCAAAGACGCGTCTTGCTCGCGTTGTCGTCCTCGTCGCCGCCGAGACGCACGTCCGCGTCCTCGCGGGCGTCCGCCTCCACCGCACTCGAGACGACTCCGGTCGCCTCGGTGCTGAAGTAGGCGAGGACTTCTGAGCCGAGCGGCTCCGTCAGATCGCATGTCACCTTGATGCGGCGATCGGCGGGCACGTCCGGCTCGATGCTCGCGTCCTCGAAGTCCTCGGGGCGGATGCCGAGGATGATCTCCTTGCCCAGGTACTCCTTCAGGCGTGAGTGGTCGCGCGCCGCGCTGTGGTCGACCGGCAGCGTGTGCTCGCCGAAGGTGATGGACAGTCGTCCGTTCGTCTGCGCGAGCTGCGCCTCGACGAGGTTGATCGCCGGCGAGCCGATGAAGCCTGCGACGAACTCGTTGAGCGGGTTGTCGTAGAGCGCCTGCGCCGTGTCGACCTGCTGTAGGCGGCCGGCGCTCATCACCGCGACCCGGTCTCCCATCGTCATCGCCTCGACCTGGTCGTGGGTCACGTAGATCGTCGTGACACCCAGGCGGCGCTGCAGCTGGTGGATCTCGGCGCGCGTCTGCACCCGGAGCTTCGCATCGAGGTTCGACAGCGGCTCGTCCATCAGGAACGCCTCCGGCTCGCGAACGATCGCCCGGCCCATGGCGACTCGCTGGCGCTGGCCGCCCGAGAGCGCGCGCGGCTTGCGCTTCAGGTACTCCTCGATCTGGAGGATGTTCGCGGCCCTCTGGACTCGCTGCTGGATCTCCGCCTTCGGCATCTTGTGCAGCTTCAGGCTGAACGCGAGGTTGTCCTCGACGGTCATGTGCGGGTAGAGCGCGTAGCTCTGGAAGACCATCGCGATGTTGCGTTCCTTCGGCGTCAGGTCGTTGACGACCCGGTCGCCGATCCTCAGCTCGCCGCCGCTGATCTCCTCGAGTCCCGCGACCATGCGCAGCGCCGTCGTCTTGCCGCAGCCGGACGGACCGACGAGCACCATCAGCTCGCCGTCCTCGATCGCGAGGTTCAGGTCGAAGACCGCCTGAGTGCCGTCGTCATAGACCTTCTGGACGTCGATGAACTCGATCTCCGCCATCGGCGGGGCTAGCTTACTCCTCCGTGAGCTCCCAAACGAATCCCTGGGCCTGGTATTCGGATCCGGAGGTGTGGTCGCTCGAGCAGGAGCGAGTCTTCGGTCGTTCGTGGCAGTACGTCGGCCACACCGGAATGGCCGCACGCGCCGGCGACTTCTTCACGGCACGCGCGGGCCGCATTCCGGTCGTCGTGGCGCGTGCCGAGGACGGCGAGACGCGCGCGTTCGTGAACGTTTGCCGGCACCGCGGCTCGATCATCGTCGAGGGCGTGGGCAACCGGAAGACGCTGCAATGTCCGTACCACGCGTGGACGTACGGCCTCGACGGTCGGCTGCGTGCGGCGCCGCGCGCCGACTTCGAGTTGGACGGCGTCGGACTGGAGCCGGTGCGGCTCGAGCCCTGGGGGCCGTTCCTGTTCGTGAATGCGGACGCCGAGGCCCAGCCGCTCACCGAGTCGCTTGGACCCGTTCCGGCGCAGGTCGCGGAGCTCGGCCTCGACGTGGACTCGCTCGAGTTCCATCACCGGTCCGAGTGGAGCGTCGCCGCGAACTGGAAGGTGGTCGCGGAGAACTTCCTCGAGTGCTACCACTGCGCCGTCGCGCACCCGGGCTTCAGCGCGCTCGTCGACGTGTCGCCCGGCGCGTACCGGCTCGAGGTCGGACGGCTGCACTCGACGCAGATCGGACCGGCGCGGGACGGCGCGAGGCGCAGCCAGTTCCACTTCGTGTGGCCGAACACCGGGATCAACGTCTTCCCCGGCGAGCCGAACCTGTCGATCGGGCCGTTCGTTTCCGGGGCGCCCGGGCGCACCGACCGCTTCCTCGACTATTTCTTCGGACCCGAGGTCGACGACTCATGGATCGCGGAGTTGCTCGAGCTGGACGACGAGGTCGGCCGTGAGGACATCGCACTCGTTGAGCGTGTCCAGCTCGGAGTGAGCTCCGGTGCAATCGCCGACGGGCGGCTGCTCGGCGAGGCCGAACAGCTCGTCGCGCACTTCCAGGGTCT
>JBJMJE010000061.1:0-17863 GCA_045806505.1 Gaiellaceae bacterium | reverse complement strand
AAGGCGGCTGCTCCGGAAGCGCTTCCTGCGCCGCCCGTTCGCCGTGATCGGGCTGATGGTCGCCGTCGGCTTCATCGTGAGCGGGATCTTCGCGCCCTTGATCGCGCCGTACCACGCGGACACGAGCGACTTCACGAACCTGCTCGCAAGCCCGTCGAGCGCGCATCTCCTCGGCACGGACGAGCTCGGCCGCGACACGTTCTCGAGGCTCGTCTGGGGCTCGCGCGCGTCGATCCAGGCCGGCGTGTTCGCGACGCTGCTCGCGACGCTGATCGCCGTCCCGATCGGCCTGGCCGCCGGCTACTACCGCGGCTGGATCGACCCGGTGATCGCCCGCGTCACGGACGTGCTGCTCGCGTTCCCGTTCCTGATCGTCGCCGTCGGCCTCGCTGCCATCCTCGGTGCATCGCTTCGCAACGCGACGATCGCCCTCTGCCTCGGCGCCATTCCGGGGCTGATCCGCGTCGTGCGCGGCGAGGCGCTCGCGTTGCGCGAGGAGGACTACGTGCGGGCGGCGGTCGCGAACGGCGCCGGTGACCCGCGCATCCTCGGCAAGCACATCTTCCCGAACATGCTTCCGACGATCATCGTGCAGATGACGGTGACGATTCCAGCGCTGATCATCGGCGAGGCCGTGCTTTCGTTTCTCGGCCTCGGCGCGCAGTCGCCGCAGACGTCGTGGGGCGTGATGCTCTCCGACGCGAAGGACTACTACGAGACTGCGCCGCAGCTCATCCTCTATCCGGGGCTTGCGATCTTCTTCTGCTCGTTGTCGTTCAACCTGCTCGGCGACGGCCTGCGCGACGTTCTCGATCCGCGGACGACGCGTTAATCCGTGGCGCTGCTCGAGGTCGAGGGGCTCAGCGTCCGCTTCGAGACGGACGACGGCGTGGTGCAGGCCGTCGACAACCTGTCGTTCTCACTCGACGAGCGCGAGGTGCTCGGCATCGTCGGCGAGTCCGGCTGCGGGAAGAGCGTCAGCCTGATGAGCCTCATGCGGCTGCTGCCCGCCACCGCGAAGGTCGACGGCAGCGCGCGCTTCGATGGCATCGACCTCCTCACGGCGTCGCCGCGGCAGATCCGCCGGATCCGCGGACGCCAGGTCGCGTTCGTCTTCCAGGAACCCATGACGTCGCTCAACCCATCCTTCCGCGTCGGCCGTCAGATCGCGGAGGTGCTCGAGCAACACCTCTCGATGACTCGCCGCGCAGCCAACCGGCGCGCCATCGAACTGCTCGACCTCGTGCGCATCCCGGCGCCCGCGCGCCGTGTCGACGAGTACCCGCACCAACTGTCCGGCGGCATGCGGCAGCGCGTGATGATCGCGATGGCGCTCGCCTGCGATCCGAAGATGCTCGTCGCCGACGAGCCGACGACGGCGCTCGACGTGACGATCCAGGCCGGCATCCTCGACCTGATGCGTGACATCCGCGAGCGCCTCGGAACGGCGATCGTGCTGATCACGCACAACCTCGGCGTCGTCGCCGATCTCGCGGACCGCGTACTCGTCATGTACGCCGGGCGCAAGGTCGAGGAGGCGCCCGTCGAAGGTCTCTTCGCAAACCCGCAGCACCCGTACACGCTCGGCCTGCTCGGCGCGATCCCGCGACCGGGAAGCGCCGATCAGAACGGCAGGCTGCAGGAGATCCCCGGACGCGTGCCGTCGCTCGACGGCCCGTGGACGGCCTGCGCGTTCGCCGACCGCTGCCCGCGCGCCGACGAGACGACGTACAGCCAGGTGCCGCCGCTGCGCGAGGTCGCACCGGATCACCTCGTCGCCTGCTTCCATCCCGGGTCGAATTGAGCGACGGCATTCCAACGCTCGAGGTCGAGCACCTCGTCAAGCACTTCGCCGCCGGCTCGCAGGTGTTCGGCGGCGGCGGCGTGGTGCACGCGGTCGACGACGTGTCGTTCACGATCGCGGGAGGCGAGATGCTCGGGCTCGTCGGCGAGTCGGGCAGCGGCAAGTCGACGGTCGGCAACTGCGTCGTCCGCCTGCACGAGCCGACGTCCGGAACGATCCGACTCAAGGGCCGCGATATCACGCACGCGTCGCGCCGCGAGCTGCGGCCGCTCCGCCGCGAGATGCACATCGTGTTCCAGGACCCGTACTCGTCGTTGAACCCGCGCCTGACGTGCGGCGAGATCGTCGGCGAGCCGCTGCGCATCCAGCAGCTCGTGCCGAGACGCGACGTGGACGGACGCGTGCGCGAGCTGTTCGACACCGTCGGCCTGCGTCCGGAGCTGCGGCACCGATACCCGCACGAGCTCTCGGGCGGACAGCGGCAGCGCGTCGGTCTGGCGCGGGCGCTGTCGGTTTCTCCGTCGCTGCTCGTCGCCGACGAGCCGGTCTCCGCGCTCGACGTCTCCGTGCAGGCGGCGATCCTCAACCTGCTGCGCGACCTACAGAAGTCGATGGGCTTCTCGTGCCTCTTCATCACGCACGACCTCGCGACCGTCGAGTTCCTCTGTGACAGAGTCGCCGTGATGTACCTCGGCCAGATCGTCGAGACGGCGCCGACGGCGGATCTGTTCTCGGCGCCGAAGCACCCGTACACGCAGGCACTCCTCTCGGCGGCGGTCGTCCCCGATCCGGTCGTGCAGCGAACGCGGACGCGCGTCGTGCTCGAGGGCGACATCCCGTCTCCGCTCGCGCCGCCGTCCGGCTGCCGGTTCCGCACGCGCTGCCCGCTCGAGCGCGAGTCGGCGCCGCGCTCGCACGACGAGGAGCCGCCGCTGATCGACGTCGGCGGAGGTCACTTCGTCGCCTGCCATCTCGTCACGCCGGCGCGCGACGACGCTCACCTCATCGACGCGGCGGAGCTCACCTCTTGATGCCCTTCACCACCAGGCCCGAGCTTCGCGGCAGCTTCGGCGCCGTCGCTTCGACGCACTGGCTCGCGTCGGCGGCCGGGATGGCGGTGCTCGAGCGCGGCGGCAACGCGTTCGACGCAGCCGTCGCCGCGGGGTTCACGCTTCAGGTCGTCGAGCCGCACCTGAACGGCCCCGGCGGAGACCTGCCGGCGGTGTTCTGGCCGGCGTCCGTCGGGCGGCCGGTCGTTCTGTGCGCGCAGGGAGTCTCTCCGGCGGCGGCAACGATCGACCGTATGCGTGCGCTCGGGCACGACCTGGTCCCCGGGACCGGCCCGGTCGCGGCGTGCGTCCCGGGCGCGTTCGGGGGCTGGCTGCTCCTCCTGCAGGAGTTCGGAACGTGGCGGCTCGAGGATGTGCTCGCCTTCGCGATCGGCTACGCCGAGTCCGGCTATCCCGTCGTCGCCGGAATCACACGCACGATCCAGCAGGTCGAGTCGCTGCTGCGCGAGTGGCCGGCGTCGGCCGAGCTCTACCTACCGGCGCCGCAGCCGGGGACGACGTTCCGCAACCGCCGGCTCGCCGAGACGTGGAAGCGCCTGCTCGAGGAGTCGCGCGGCGGCTCGCGCGAAGACGAGATCGAGCGCGCGCGGTCGGTGTTCTACGAAGGGTTCGTCGCGCAGGAGATCGACGCCTTCTCGCGCGACAACGGCGGCCTGCTCACGGGCGACGACATGCGTGAGTGGCACGCGACCCTCGAGGAGCCGGCGACCTTCGACTACCGCGGGCTGACCGTGTGCAAGACGGGCGCGTGGGGCCAGGGGCCGGTCGGGCTGCAGCAGCTCGCGCTGCTGTCGGGCTTCGACGTCGCCGACATGAGCGAGGAGGAGCTGATCCACGTCGTGACGGAGTGCGCGAAGCTCTCGTTCGCCGACCGCGACGCGCTCTACGGCGACGCGCAGCCCGTCCCGCTCGAGACGTTGCTCTCCACCGCGTACAACGACGTGCGTCGATCGCTCGTGAACGACGCGGCGTCGACGGAGTTGCGCCCCGGCATGGGCCGCCTTCCGGCGCTGCACGCCCCTCGTGACGCAGTGTCACTCGGCGTCGGAGAGCCGACGCGCGGAGACACGGTGCACGTCGACGTCGTCGACCGGTTCGGCAATGTCTTTTCCGCGACGCCGTCCGGCGGCTGGCTGCAGAGCTCGCCCGTCATCCCGTCGCTCGGGTGGCCGCTCGGCACGCGCGCGCAGATGTTCTGGCTCGAGGAGGGACTGCCGTCGTCGCTCGAGCCGCTCACACGCCCGCGGACGACGCTCTCACCCGGGCTCGTGCTGCGCGGCGGCGAACCGTGGCTCGCCTACGGCACTCCGGGCGGCGACCAGCAGGAGCAGTGGGCGCTGCACGTCCTGCTCAGGCACGCGGATCGGGGGCTGAACCTGCAGGAGGCGATCGACGCGCCCGACTTCCACACGCAGCACCTGATCGACTCGTTCTATCCGCGCGGCTTCACGCCGAACCGGCTGCTCGTCGAGGAACGCGCAGGCGAGGAGGTCGTGCGCCGCCTCGAGACGCGCGGGCACGACGTTACCGTCACGCCGCCGTGGTCGCTCGGCCGCGTCAGCGCCGTCAAGCGCGAGGACGGTCAGCTCGTCGCCGCGGCGAACCCGCGCGGCATGCAGGGCTACGCGGTCGCGCGCTGAATCGGCGGAAAACCGACAGCACTGCGACGGCTGCGCTCCTCGTTTCTCACGCGCCGGCACACGAGTCTCCTCGCAACGTTCTTGCGAAAAAGGAGAGCACCATGCCGAAGACCCCGACCATTCTCGCCGCCACGGCGCTCGCAGTCGCCGCGCTCGGCGCAACGCCGCTCGGCAACGCCGCCGGCAAGCTGATCCTGCCGACGAACTCCGTCGGGTCGAAGCAGTTGAAGGTGAGCGCGGTGACGAGCCAGAAGGTCAAGGACGGCACGCTCACGGCCTCCGACTTCGCGGCAGGGCAGCTTCCCGCCGGTCCGCGGGGACCGAAGGGCGACAACGGCGAGGCCGGGCCGCAGGGGCCGCAGGGGCCGAAGGGGGACAAGGGTGACAAGGGCGACGCGGGAGCGACGGGCGCGACGGGCTCCACAGGCCCTGCGGGCCTCAGCGGCTACGAGGTCATCCTCGGCCCGATGGGCCACGTGACCAATGGAAAGGCGCTCGCGACGGCCGATTGCCCGGCCGGAAAGAAGGCGATCGCGGGCGGCTTCAGCGCAGTCGGCGCCGAGGTAATCGCTACGGGCGCGAAACAGGACGGCTCGGGCTGGACCGTCTACGCCAATACGAGCGCCGCCTTCACCTCCATCGCCGCCCAGGTCGTCTGTGCCTACGTCTCCTGACGGGTCAGCCGAGCGGGAAGCGGGCGCGGACGCGCGTCCCCTGCCCTGCGGGACTGTCGACCTCGAGCGTTCCGTCGAGCGCCTCGACGCGATCGACGAGGCCGCGCAGGCCCTCGCCCTCGGGGTCCGCGCCGCCGGCGCCGTCGTCGACGATCTCCACGAGCAGACGGATGTCGTCGCAGACGGCGGTGACGACGACCTTCCCTGCGCCCGCGTGCTTCTGTACGTTCGCGAGTGCCTCCGCGACCACGTAGTACGCCGCCGCCTCGAGGGGCTCGGGGAGCTTCCGGTCGGGCAGCGCGGCGAGCTCGACGGGAAGGGGAGCGCGCAGGGCCAGCGCCTCGAGCGCTGCGACGAGCCCGCGCTCGCTGAGGACGGAGGGATGCAGACCGCTCGCCAGCTGCCGGAGCTCGTCGAGACCGGCCACCAGCTCGTCGACGACCATGTCGAGCGTCTTTCGGTCACCGTCGATGGCGTGGGAGCGGAGGCGCCCGATGGTCAGCAGTGCGGACGTGAGCCGCTGCTGGGCGCCGTCGTGGAGGTTGCGCTGGATGCGCCGCCGCTCGGCGTCGGCCACCTCGACGAGGCGCGCACGCGACGCGCGCAGCTCGTCCTCGGCGCGCCTGCGGTCGGTGATGTCACGCAGGTAGCCGGTGAACGTCGGCGGGCCGGGGAGGCCGATGCGGGTGATCGTCAGCTCGACCGGGAATTCGGCGCCGTTCTTGTGCACCGCGGCGAGCTCGAGACGCTTGTCGAGGATCACCGCCCGCTCCGTCTCGAGGAAGCGGGCGAGGCCTCTGCGATGCGCCGGGCGCAGTTGGGGCGGAACGATCAGCTCCGCCATGTCGTGCCCGATCGCCTCGTGAGCGCGGTAGCCGAAGGTCGCCTCGGCCGCATGGTTCCAGTCGAGGATGTGGCCCCGGTGATCCATGACGACGACGGCGTCCAGCGCGGCCTCGAGCATGGCTCGCAGCCGCGACTCGCTCGCGCGCACCTCCGCCTCCGCGTGCCGACGCACGACGAACTGGCCGACCTGGCTGCCGATCACGCTCATCGTCTCGAGCACCTGCGAATCGGGCTCGCGGAGCTCGCGCGAGAAGAACTCCATCGCGCCGACGACGCCTCGCGGGCTGAGGAGGGGAAAGCCGAACGCAGCCTGGAGACCGGCGCGGCGCGCCGCGTCCGCGCGCGGGAAGTTCCGGTCGTTCGGCGTGTCGACGATCCAGCTCGGGCGCCCGGAGACGAGCAACCTACCGGGCAAGCCCTCGCCGGGGCCGAGCGTCATCCGCTCGCTCAGCGCCTCGAATTCCGCCGCGCCGTCGCCCGCGTGCCACGTGCACACGCAGCGGAGCCGGCGGTCGTCCGGCCCGACCTCCCACACCGCGCCGAGCTCCCAGCCGAGCGAACGGCCGATCGCATCGAGCGTCGCCCCGTAGGCCTCGACAGGCGCTTCTGTTTGCGCAAGGATCTGAGCGACGTCGTGCTCGACGCGCTGCAGGGTTTGCGCGTCAACGATGACTTTCATGGGCACCGCTGACGCTACACCGCTCGCGCACGAAACGGAAGGCGCGGCTCCGCGCCTCCGTGTCGTCGTCGCGGACGACAATGCGCTGCTGCGCGAGGGGATCGCGTCGCTCCTCACGGACGCCGGCCACGAGGTCGTCGGTCGTGCCGTCGATGCGAACGACCTGCTCCTGAAGGTTCGCTCGTACACGCCGAACATCGCGATCGTCGACGTGCGCATGCCGCCGGGCAACGCCGACGACGGTCTGGTGGCCGCAGCCGAGATCCGCCGCACGTATCCGTCGGTGAAGGTGCTCGTGCTCTCGCAGCATCTGGAGCCGACGTACATGCTCGAGCTCGTCGGCGACGACGCGTCGGGTGTCGGCTACCTGCTCAAGGACCGCGTGCGCGACGTGGACGAGTTCGTCAACGCCGTCGAGCGCGTGGCAGCCGGCGGCACGGCGTTCGATCCGGAGGTCGTGAAGACGCTCGTCGGCGGGCACCGGCGGTCGGTGCTCGACGACCTGACCGACCGCGAGCGCGACGTGCTCTCGCTCCTCGCCGAAGGCCGTTCGAACCGCGCGATCGGCAAGGAGCTCTTCCTGAGCTCGCGCGCGGTCGAGCGCCACGTCCAGGCGATCTTCAAGAAGCTCGGCCTCTCGGACACCGAGGACGACAACCGCCGCGTCCTGGCGGTGCTCGCGCTGCTCGGCAACTAGTCGGGAAACCGACACGCGTTTCACCGGCCAGCCCTATCGCGCTGCCGCGCGCACGCGTCCAGGCTGTGCTCGTACCCCACGCCAAGGAGACGCAGATGATGAGCCTGGACCTGGAAGCACTCGAGACGAGCTTCGACCTCGTCGCGCCGCGCGGCGACGAGCTGATGGACGAGTTCTACGCGCGGTTGTTCGCGGCGGCTCCTGCTGTCCGCCCGCTGTTCCCGAAGGACATGCAACGCCAGAAGACGATGCTGCTCGGCGCACTCGTCCTGCTGCGCAAGTCGCTTCGCGACCTCGACGCGATCGTGCCGAAGCTGCGCGAGCTCGGCGCGCGCCACATCGCGTACGGCGCGCGGCCGGAGCACTACCCGGTCGTGGGCACGGTGCTGATCGCCTCGATGGCGGCAGTCGCGGGCCACGAGTGGAAGCCCGAGCACGAGGCCGCGTGGGGCGGAGCGTTCGAGATCGTTGCCGCGACGATGCTCGAAGGCGCGGCCGCGGCGGAGCTCGAGGCGGCCGCTTAGGCCATCATGTTGGGCCTATGTCTACGGGCCCGACATCGGACGAAGAGCTGCGCGCTGCGCGGATCGACGGCTCGCTGCCGCCGACCGAGCCGGTCGTCCTCGTCGAGTACGACCCGGCGTGGCCGCGCCTCTACGCACGCGAGGAGGCGCGCATCCGCGAGGCGCTCGGCGACACGGCTTTGCAGATCGAGCACATCGGCTCGACGTCGATCCCCGGTCTCGCGGCGAAGCCGATCGTCGACATCGTGCTCGTGGTGCCGGACTCGGCCGACGAGCCGGCGTACGTGCCCGCGCTGGAGGCGGCGGGTTACGTCCACCGCATCCGCGAGCCGGACTGGTTCGAGCACCGCTTGCTGAAGGGAACCGACCCGAAGGTGCACCTCCACGTCTTCTCGCCCGGCTGCGCCGAGGTCGAGCGGATGATTCGCTTCCGCGACCACCTGCGCCGGGACGCGCGCGACCGCGACCTCTACGAGCGGACGAAGCGCGAGCTCGCGCAGCGCGACTGGAAATACGTCCAGCACTACGCGGACGCTAAGAGCGACGTCGTCGAGGAGATCCTCGCGCGGGCGGGCGCCGCGTGAGACGGCTCGCCGTAACGCTGCTCGCAAGTCTCGCGAGTTGCCTCGCCGTGCCTGCACTCGACGGCAGCGCCGGCGCCGCCGGGTGCACCGATGCGTTTCCGAACGGCCTCACCTCGGCAGCGAGCGCGCAGCAACTCGTGACGGTCGTCGCGCCCGCACCGACGTCCACCCGCGGCACTGTCGACATCTGGCGGTCGGTCAGCGGGTGCTGGACGCACGCCGGCGGGCCGTGGCGCGCGTGGCTCGGCGGGCGAGGCGTCTCGGCGGACCGGCACGAAGGCGACCGCACGACGCCTGCCGGCGTCTTCGGCTTCGGCTCGGTGATGTACGGCGTCGCGCAGAACCCGGGTGTGCACTACCGCTACCACCGGATCGTCTGCGGCGACTGGTGGGTCGAGGACTCCCGCTCGCCCTACTACAACCGGTTCCACCACGTCGCCTGCGGAAGCCGGCCGCCGTTCCGCGTCACCGACGAGGACATGTCGCACTCGCCGACCTCATATCGCCACTTCGCCTTCATCCGCTTCAACACCGACCCTGTGGTGCCGGGGCGCGGGTCGGGCATCTTCCTGCACGTGACCACGGGGCGGCCGACGCTCGGCTGCGTCGCCCTCCAGCGGCCGAACCTGCTCACGATCCTGCGCTGGCTGCGGCCCGAGGGGAAGCCGCTGATCGCGATCGGCACGGCCGAGCAGCTAGCCAGGTCCTGAGCTCACGCTCGCGCGTTCGTAAAGCGCGCCGCCGCGGGTTACTGTGGCTGGGCAAAGGACCGGGACGTCTTAGCCACCAGACCGCACATCCAGCTCGAGGCGCTTCACGCGCTCGCCCGCGCGCTCGCAGGTGGCGAGTTCCGCGCACGCGCGGTGCTCGAGCGGGCATGTGAGGCGGTTGCGCACGGCTTCGGCTTCGAGCGCGTCGGGATCGTGCGGTACGTGCCCGAGACGTCGACGCTCGTGCCGTTCGCCGGGTTCGGGCTGACGTCGTCGGAGACGCGCGCACTTCCCGCTGCCCTTCCCGTCGCGCACTTCGACGCGTTTCGGCGCGCTCTCGCGACGAGCCGCGCCGTGTTCGTCAACGACCCCGGCCGCGAGGGTGCGCTGCCCGACGATCTCGCTCGCGGCTTCGGCATCGGCTCGTTCGTCGTCGTCCCGCTCGTCAGCGAGGGACGGTGCCTCGGCTTCCTGACGTGCGACGAGCGCGGCAGCACGTTCACGCTCGACCCGTCGGAGGTCGACCTCCTGACGACGTTCGGGACGCTCATCGCCGCGTTCCTCGAGAAGGCGATCGAGCAGGGCGAGCTTCGCCGTCTGAACGAGCTCAAGAGTCAGTTCGCAGCACTCGCGTCGCACGAGCTGCGAACGCCGGTGGCTGCGATCTACGGCGTCGTCCGGACGCTCGACGAGCGCGAGGACGAGCTCGAGCCCGAGCAGCGAACGCAGCTGCGTCGCATGCTGACGCAGCAGACGAAGCGACTCCTCGAGCTCGTCGAGAACCTGCTCGACCTCTCGCGCCTCGAGGCGGACTCGCTGCGCATCTCGCCGACTCGCGTCAACATCCATGACCACCTGGCCGCGCTCATCGAAAACGTGGCGAACGGCGACGTCACGCTGGACGCGCCGGAGGACTTGACGGCCGTCGTCGACTCGGAGGCGTTCGACCGGATCGTTTCCAACCTGGTCGGGAACGCGGTCCGCCACGGCGCGGCGCCGATCGAGGTGTCAGCAACCCGCAGCGACCGGGAGTTGCGCGTCGTCGTCCGCGACCACGGCACGGGCGTCGCGCCCGAGTTCGTCGGCAGCCTGTTCGAGCGCTTCACCCGCGGCGCGACGGACTCGAGCGTCGGCGCCGGGCTCGGCCTGTCGATCGCACTGTCGTTCACGCGCGCCCACGGCGGCACGCTCACGTACGAGCCCGGCCGGCCGAACGGCTCCGTGTTCTCGCTTTCGCTGCCGCTCGGCAGCGCCGCCGCGGGGTAGCCCGCAGGGGCAGACCGCGCGTGGTCCGCCCCTGCGTCATTTGCTGGTGACGCCGAGCTACAGCCCGAGCAGCCGGTTCAGCAGGCCGGCAAGACCGCCGAGGCCGCCGCCGCCGCCGTTCAAGGCATTGGCAAGACCGCAGAGCAGGTTCCCGAGCAGGTTGCCGGGGCCGGTCTGGCCGGTGATCGTCAGGTGCACCTGGTTCAGGTCGACGACCAGGCCGAGCAGGTTCAGATGCAGCGGCCCGAGCGTCAGGTCGAGGATCGTGCAGGAGCCGGTCGCCAGTGCGTTCGTGACCAGTGCCGTGAACGCCTGGTTGATGGGCGTCGTGATGCCGGTGGCCGTGTTCGTCACCGTGCCGACGAGATTCCCCGTCACCGCGAGCGCGCCACCCTGGTTCACGAAGCCGGTGATCGTCGGCGTAACGCTGTAGGTGAGGTTGCCGACCGTGCCGGTGATCGGCGCGAGCGGCGCCAGCGTTGCCTTCGGCGCAGCCGGCGCCGAGCTCGCGGCCGGTGCGATGGTCAGTGCGACGGCCACGGAGAGCATGGCTGTGAGCAGGGCAAAAGCCCCGAATGTGCGTTTCATTGAGACCCCCTTGCCTTTCCTTGGATGATCGGACGGTGGAGGTGGAGCGATTCTTCTACCGGGGTCTCAGCCGACGAAACCTGAGAACCGTCCAACGTGCGAGTGGACACGAACGCGTCAAGCTGGCCGCGCGCCGCCGAGGCTACGTTCGATGCCTATGGGTATTCCGGTGCGGAGCAACGTCGAGGGCAATCGGCTCGGAGAGGCGATCGACGGCGAGCGGACCACGGCGGCTACGGAGCCACTCGCGAACGATCCGCTGCGGCTGTACGTACGGCAGATGGGCAATGATCCCCTGCTGACACGCGAGGAGGAGCGGGAGCTCGCGCGCCGGAAGGACGCCGGCGACGAGGACGCGAAGCGCACGCTCATCGAGGCGAACCTCCGCCTCGTCATGTCGATTGCCCGCGACTACGCCCGCGCGAGCGTGCCGCTCCTCGACCTGATTCAGGAGGGTAATCTCGGCCTGATCCGCGCCGTCGAGAAGTTCGATTACCGCATGGGGTACAAGCTCTCGACCTACGCGACGTGGTGGATCCGGCAGGCGATCATCCGCGCCCTCGCGGACCAGGGAACCACGATCCGCCTCCCGCGACACGTGGCCGAGCAGCGACGCCGTGTACTCAGGGTGCGCCGCCAGCTCGCGCAGAAACTGAGCCGCGATCCGTCGACGATCGAGGTCGCGGGCGCGAGCGGCTTGCCCGAATCGCGGGTCGACGAACTACTGGGGCTCGTCGAGGCTTCCGTCAGCCTCGACGCACGCGCCGGCGACGGCGAAGCGCTCTTCGGCGACCTGATCGAAGACGCGAACAGCAATCAAGCCGAAGAGGAAACCGCCCTCGGCCTTCGGCGCAGCGAGCTCGCGCAGGCGCTGCAAAGGCTGGACCCGCGCATGCGCTACGTGCTCGAGCTCCGCTTCGGCCTCGCCGGGTCCGATCCGAGGACACTGCAGGTCGTGGGGGAGCGGCTCGGCGTCACGGCGGAGCGCGCGCGCCAACTCGAAGTACGAGCCCTCGGCGAGTTGCGCGTCCTGGCGCCCGGCCTCAGGTTCTATCTAGCGGCGGACTGACCACGGCCCGGTCTCGGCCTTGCTGCGGGACGTCACCGTCCGACCCCCTTGGAGCTGTTGATGGTGTTCGCGACACCAGGCTCCAAGGTAGGTCGGACGATTGACGCTCCTGGACCGGCCGCTAGCGCGTCGCCTTCTTCGCGGTGCTCCGCGCCTTGCCGACCGCCTGCTGCGTCTTGCCCTTCGCCTGCTGGGCGACGCCGCCGCTTCCGGTGGACTTGCTGGCGCGCGTCTTCGACGCCTCGACCTTCGCCTTGCCCATCGTCTCGTTCGCCTTGCCCTTCGCCCGTTGCATCTTGTCGCCCATGAGTCCTCCTTGCTCTGGACGACGGAGGTGCCCGCCGTCTCTGATGTAACGTCGTGCGCCGGATGAGGTTGCGCGCGGAGCTGATCCCGACGATCCCCGCTCCCGCGCGCGTCGTGGCGCGGAACGTCGTGTGGGCGTACGGACGAGCGACGTCGGGGGCCCGCCCGCTGCCGGACTTCCTGATCGTCGGCGCGCAGAAGGCCGGCACGACCGCGCTGTATGCGTACCTGCGTGAGCACCCGGCGATCGGGGGGCCGCCGTGGAAGGAGGTCAGCTTCTTCGACCGCCACTACCGGCGCGGCGCGGCGTGGTATCGCGGCAACTTCCCGAACCGGCTCTACCTCCGTCGCGTCCAGGCGCGCACCGGCGCGCGGCCGATCATCGGTGAGGCGAGCCCGAGCTACGTCTTCCATCCGCTCGCGCCGGAGCGCGTGGCGGCGCTCGTGCCGAACGTCCACCTGATCGCGCTCGTGAGGAACCCGATCGACCGCGCGCTCTCGCATTACCACCACGAGGTCGCGCTCGGGCGCGAGCCGCTGTCGTTCGAGGATGCGCTCGCGGCCGAGGACAACCGCATGCGCGGTGAGCTCGAGCGGCTGCGCGACCCGTCCTACTTCAGCCACGCGTGGTGGAACTACACGTACGTCTCGCGCGGGCTCTACGCCGAGCAGCTCGAGCGGTGGCTCGAGCACTTCACTCGCGAGCGCCTGCTCATCGTGCCGAGCGACGATCTCGGCGGGCGCCCGGGTGAGACCTACGCGCGCGTGCTCGAGTTCCTGGGCGCGCCGCCGCATGAGCTCGCGTCGTATCCGCGGATCTTCAGCCGCGAGTACTCGCAGATGGCGCCGCGAACGCGTGGGGCGCTACGAGAGCGCTTCGCGGAGCCGAATGCCAGACTCTACGAGCTGCTCGAGCGCGACCTCGGCTGGAGCTGAGCGGGCTCAGCCGGCGGTGTTGATCGCCGTCTCGAGCGCCGACGGGTCGCCCGGCGACGTCAGCGTGACGGGCTGCGGCTTGCCGCCCTTGTGCACGACGTAGATCGTCGGCGTCGAGTTGACGTGCGCGGCCTTGGCCTGTGCGTCGAACGTGTCCATCTGGCTCTTCACGCTGCCCGATCCGCGATCGCTCTGGAGCCTGCTCGCGTCGAGGCCCGGAATGCTCGCCGCGGCCGATTCGATGACGTCGTCATTCAGCCAGCCCGTGTTCTCCGTGCCCTGGTTGTCGTACATCAGCTGCGTGAAGTTGAAGAGCTTGTTCTGTTGTCCTGCCGCGAGCGCGGCTTCACGGCCGGTCTGCGAATCCGGACCGATGAACGCGATGATGCGCGACTCGATCTTCGCTTTGCCCTTGCGCACGTAGTTGGTGAGGATCGTCGGCATCGCCTCGGTCTCGAACTGGCGGCAGAACGGGCACTGGAGATCGACGTACTGGATCACCGTCACGGGCGCGCTCGGCTTGCCAAGGACGTTGCCGCTCTGTGGGATTCCGGCTAGGAGCTGCTGCACGTCGGCTGCGTCGGGCAGCTTGGCGGCGTTCCCGCTCGAGCTCGAGTCGGAGCCTCCGGTCAGCACGACGGCGAGGACGATCGCCAGGACGACCAGCAGCGCCACAACGCCGGCGCCGATGAGCACACGTGGAGACGCTCGCCGCTGTCCTCGCGCGCGTGCGACCGGCGGCGGAGGCGTCTTCGCGGCCTGACGCCGCCGCTTGCTGGCTTTCTGGCTAGGCATGCGCGGGTCTCAAGGTACCTTCTTCCGGCTCGAACGAGGCCAGGACGAGGAACGCGAACGCCAGTGCGAAGCCGGTGAGCGCGAGTGTCGGGATCGTCATGTAGCCGAACTCGTTGATCCACTTGGTCGCGCAGCCGCCCGCCGTGACGAGGCACGCCTGCTGCTGCTCGACGACGCCGTTCTCGACGAGCAGGTGGTACGTGGAGACGCCCGCGCCGATGACCGGGAACGGCAAGAGGTAACGGGCGATCCTGTGGTCGCCCGTGAGGGCGGCGAACAACGTCAGGATCGACAGCGGGTACATGCAGATGCGTTGGTACCAGCAGAGCTCGCAGGGCACATAGCCCGCGATCTCCGAGAAGAACAGGCTCCCGGCCGTCGCGATCGCGGTGACGACGAACGCGCACCAGAGCTCGTACCCCCAGAGCGCCTCACGAAGCCATTCGAGCGGCCCCCGGACGCCCGCGACGGCGAGCGCGCCGACCACGAGCAGCAGCACGGCGAGCACCTGACCGACGACGCCGAGCACTGCCAGCGTGACGACAAACGCGTGCGTCACCGGCTTGAGCCTCGCGTCCCTTGAACGAGTGACGCAGAAAGAGGGATCAACGCGGCGTTGCGGGCGACCGACCTCAACCGGCAGAGACAAACGCCCGTCGCCCGTCGTGGAGGTTCTTCCTTGGTACGCATCAGTTCGATTCTCGCATTGCTCGCAGCCGTCGTCTTCCTCGTCGCACCGGCGCAGGGCAGCAAGTCCAGTTCGAAGAGATGCGGAGCCGGCGAGTTCGCGTACGCGGGCTTCCAGGCGGATACCACGGCGCACGGCGTCCGGACGACCATCGCGCCCCTCAGCGTTCCGAACGTCGAGGACGGTCACGTCGCCGGCTGGATCGGCGTCGGCGGCGTCGACGCAGGCCCCGGCGGCAAGGCGGAGTGGCTCCAGACCGGGCTCGCCTCCTTCTCCCCGTACAACACGATCTACCTCTACTACGAGGTCACGATCGCCGGACGCACGACGTACCACGAGATCAAGACGGACGTCAAGCCCGGCGAGAAGCACGATCTCGCGCTGCTCGAGGTGCGCGGCCACAACTCCACGTGGCGCGTGTGGGTCGACGGCAAGCCGGTCAGTCCGGCCATCCGCCTCCCGAAGAGCCACGACAACTGGTATCCGCAGGCGCTCGCCGAGAACTGGAACGGCGGCACCGGCACCTGCAACTCGTACGCCTACCGCTTCACGAACGTCAGGCTCGCGCACGCGAACGGCGGTGCCTGGAAGACGCTGAAGGAGCGCTCGCTCTTCGAGGATCCCGGCTACCAGGTCGTGCAGACCTCGCGGATCCCGAGCACGTTCGTCGCGACGAGCCTGTAAGGGCTACGAAACCGTCAGCGGCGTGCCGACCGGCATGAGCCGCGCGAGCTTCAGGATCTGCGCGTTCCGCATGCGAATGCAACCGTGCGACACGCGACCCGGCAGGATCCCCGGCTCGTTCGTGCCATGGACGCCGACGAAGCCGCCGCCGGGCCAGTCGGTCAACGTCGCCGAGCGGGCGCTCGTTCCGAACGCGATCGGGCCGTAGAAGGGATCGTCGAAGCTCGTGAGCTTGTCGCGGATGTAGAACTCGCCGCGCGGCGTCGGCCAGATCGAGCGGCCCACGCCGACGATGCTCCTGAAGATCGTCTTGCCGTTCTTCTTGAGCGTGATCGTGAAGTGCGCGCGATCCACGTAGAGGTGCGTGTTGACGGTGTACAGCGGCCCGATCGCGTTTGCCTGGACCCAGCCCGTGGAGTTGTTCGGCAGGATCGGCAGCCGCACGCGGAACCACGTCTCCGTCGCAGACGTCTGCTGCTGCTCGAGGACGAGCACGATGTTGTGCGTCCCGTCCGTCGTCATCGTGTCGAGCTTCGTGACGGCGCGAGCCGACGCCTTCGGCTGCGCGTGTACGACCGCGCGCTTCAGCACCTGGGCCCAGTGCGCGACCTTCTGGTCCGTGAGCTTCGTCTTCACGGGGTAGGCCGTCCCCTTCACGTGGAGGCGGTACGTCAGCGTCGGCGCCACCGTGCCCGTACCGACGAGCGTCGCCGTGAAGCCGATCTTGTAGTCGCCGCCGCCGTCGGGAATCCAGCTGAACGTCGCGCTCGCGGTGAGACCGTCGGAGGAATTGAACGTCACGCCTGCGGGGAGCTTCCCGGACGGTGCGATGTGGATGATGCCCGTCCCGTCCGCCGACGCGGCCGCGAGCTTGATGGTGATCTTCTTGCCGTGGTCGACGCTGAACTTCGCCTGGTCTTTCGGCGTCGGCGTCGTCCAGAGCACGGTCGTCGCGTCGCTCAGTGCCGCCGGCACGAGCAGCAGAACGGTCGCGACAGCCGCCGCCAGCGCAGCTGGGAACGCAATTCGCAATGAAAAGACGGAACGATTCACGGTGCCCTCGCTGTCAGAGTAGCGGCAGTTTCGGAAGGCTGGCCAGGCCCCGGCTGCGCGCCGGGGCCTGGCCGGAGTCCTGCTTAGCCGGTCGCCTTCGGCCTCTTGTGCGAGATGACCTTCGGATGCTTCTTCGGCGGCACCAGCGGCGGAACGACCTTCACCGGCGCGGTGTCGCTCGCGGTCACGTTCGGCCCCGTCGGCGGTGTCCCGGTCGCCGTCGCCACGTTGTCGTAGTCGGCCTGCACGCTCGGCCGCGAGCAGGAGTACGTGACGGTCGCCTTCGGTGCCATCGACGCGAGCGCTGGGATCTGCGCCTGCGTCCGGTTGCAGTTCGGCGACAGCGGATCCGTCACCGTCACGTTCGTCAGCGTCACGTTGCCCGTGTTCGTGACCGTGATCTGGAACCTCGCCGTTGCGCCCTTGTTGATCGTTTGACCCTTCGGGTTCTTCACGATCGCGATCGCAGGCGCCGGAACCGGCGTCACCGCCAGCGGCTCGCAGGCACCCGAGCGGGCCGGGTAGTTCGCGTCGCCCAGATAATCCGCCTTGTACGAGATGTTGCCCGTCGGCGCGAAATCGCCCGTCACCGCCGTCGAGGGATCACCCTGCGCCAACGCAACCGACTGATCAGTCGCGGTGCCCGTGCAATCCCCCGTCGCGTAACGATGGAAGACCACCGTCCCCGTCGGGTTCGGCACCGACGCAGGCGTGCCCGCAGCACGCTGAACGAACACCCGGTCATGGACGACCGTGCCCGCCTGAACCGTCGTCACGACCGCGTTCGACGCGTTCAGGATGTCCGTACGCACCGTCGCATCGGCCCACGTCTTGCTCGCGTCGGCGCTATCGCCCGCCCTCCCGTCACCCGTCGTACGCGTCAGCACCACACCGTTCAGCGTCACCGTCGTCGACGCCCTGACCGTCGTCGTGCCGACCGTCGTCGAGCTGATCGTGACCGAACACGAACCCGTCCCGCCCGCGGTCGTGCAGCTGTTCGCACCCACGAACGCCGACGTCGCGCCTCCCGCATTGGTCAGCGCGAACGTGATCACCGTACCGTTCGCCGCGCTGGCGAAGCCCGAACCCGCATTCGTGTTCACATGCGCCGTCAACACGTGATTCGTCGAGACCGGATTGTTGTCCGTCAGCGGCGCAATCTGGATATTCGCATCCACGAACGTCTTCACAGCATCAGCCGAGTTCGGCGCCACACCACTCGTCGACACCGCCACCTGCTGACCACCGAT
>JBJMJE010000060.1:0-5886 GCA_045806505.1 Gaiellaceae bacterium | reverse complement strand
CAGGTCTGCGGTGATCTCCTCGAGCTTCGCGCGCGTGAGCTGCAGGTCGAGGTGCTTGGGGCCTTCCTGCGTCGCCGTGACGAACGGCAGGTTGATCTGCGTCGTCATCGTCGAGGAGAGCTCGATCTTCGCCTTCTCGGCGGCCTCGTACAGACGCTGGAGCGCCATGCGGTCGGCGGCGAGATCGATGCCCTGGTCCTTCTTGAACTCCGCGACCATCCAGTCGACGATCGCCTTGTCGAAGTTGTCGCCACCGAGGTGGTTGTCCCCGTTGGTCGACTTGACCTCGAAGACGCCCTCGCCGAGCTCGAGCACCGACACGTCGAACGTGCCGCCGCCGAGGTCGAAGACGAGGATCGTCTGGTCGGCGCCTTCCTTGTCCAGCCCATAGGCGAGCGATGCGGCGGTCGGCTCGTTGATGATGCGCAGGACGTTGAGGCCGGCGATCTTGCCCGCGTCCTTCGTCGCCTCGCGCTGCGCGTTGTTGAAGTAGGCCGGGACGGTGACCACCGCGTCGGTGACCGTCTCGCCGAGGTACGCCTCCGCGTCGGCCTTCAGCTTCTGCAGGATCATCGCGCTGATCTCCGGCGGCGCGTAGTCCTTGCCCTCGGTCTTGACGCGCACGTCCCCGTTCGGGCCCTGGACGACCTCGTACGGGACGATCTTCATCTCCTCCGAGACCTCGTCGTACTTGCGGCCCATGAACCGCTTGATCGAGAAGATCGTGTTCGTGGGGTTCGTCACCTGCTGGCGCCTGGCGGGCGCCCCGACGAGCCGCTGGCCGTCCTTCGTGAACGCGACGACGGACGGAGTCGTCCGTCCACCCTCGGCGTTCGGGATGACCGCCGGCTCGCCGCCCTCGAGCACGGCCACGCAGGAGTTGGTCGTGCCGAGGTCGATACCGATTGTCTTTGCCATGTGTTCTGAGTCCTCCTTTGAGAAAATCTAAGCCGCTTTATAGCAGATCTGTGCCTGCAGTATGCTGCCGCGAGAATGTCCGAGCAGCAGGAGTTCCGGCACGAGCTCGAGGCCACGCTGGCGGCCCGGCAGGAGATGGGCGGGGAGCTCGAGCCGCAGCTCGTCGACCGGTTCGCCGACCGCATCGAGCAGGAGATCGACCGGCGGGCGAAAGAGCAGGCATATCGTCAGCGCCCCCGTTCTCGAGGTCACGCGCCGACGATCCCGCTCGCGCTCGGCTCGCTCGGGCTCGCGATCCCGCTGATCGGGGCTGCCGGCGGTCTGGCCGGCGTCGCAGGCGTGATCGCGGTGTGCATCGCGATCGTGCTCGTGAACCTGCTCTGGGTCTTCGGCCGCGACTAACGCGGCTGCGCCTCCTGGCAGCCGCGGAGCGCGAGCGCGAGGTCGTCGTTCGGGAGCCTGCGCTTGACGAGGCGGTACATCTCGGCCGTCGTCAGCGGCCGCCGGTGCAGGCAGAGGTAGTAGCCGTCCTGGCGCGACGAGACATCCGGCTCGTCCACCGGCGCCTCCGAGCGGTTCGGGTTGGCCGCCCGCCAGACGATGCCGGACACGAACAAGACGGCGACCACGATCGCGAATCCCCACATGTACCGGCGCCTGTCTCTCACCGGTAGACGCCGATCAGGACGCCTCCGAGCACGATCAGCGCCGCACCGGCGACGAGGCGCCCGCCGACGAGCTCCGTCCGGCGCAGGAGCAGCGCCGACAGCCCCACGCCCCACAGCGTCTCCGTGGCCACGAGCGGCGACACGACGGACACGCGACCACGGTAGTACGCCTCGAAGAGGCAGACGTACGAGAGGCCGAAGCAGAGTCCCGCGGGCGCGAAGACGCCCAGGGCGGCGCGTCCCGGGAGGCGCCGCGCGTACGCGGTCGCCACGACTGCGCCGACGGCGAGGGTCGCCGCCGCGGCGACCGTGGGCGGAACCGCGCTCGTGCCGGAGAGGTGGCGCACCAGGTTGTCGCGCGCCGCGAAGAGCAGCGTGCAGATTCCGGCGAGGACGAGGCCGCTCGCGCGCAGGTGGTCCGGCCTCCTCTCGACGACGAGCGCGACGCCGCCGCCGACGATCAGCAGCGCGCCGACGACGAGCGGCGCGGAGACGGGCTCGTCCAGCACGATGAACGCGACGGCTACCGCGGCAAGCGGCGCGGCGCCGACGACGACGGATGTCCGCGACGCGCCGACGGTTCGGATCGCAAAGGTGAAGAAGAGCTGCGACAGGCCCGGCGCGAGCAGCCCCGCGAGCAGGAACGGCCAGGCGGCGAGCACGTCGTGCGGCCCGTCTACGAGCGCCGCGACCACCGCGACGGCGAGCGCAACGGAAACGGTCGCCGCCGTCGCCAGCGCCGCGTCGGGCTCGCGCGTGAAGCCCATGCGCACCAGAACCGTCATCCCGCCGAAGAGCGCAGCCGACGTGACGGCGAGGGCGACAGCGGTCAGGCGGGTCTCCGCACGCGCACGAGCCGCGCGAGCGTGCGCGCCGCCGCCGGCTCCGAGACGGCGATGCCCGCGAGGATGACGCCGCAGCCGACCCAGCCGACGGCGCCGAGCCGGTCTCCGGCGAGGGCGAAGCCGAAGATCCCGGCCCACACGGGCTCGAGCGAGAAGACGAGCGCCGTCTGCGTCGCACTGGTGCGCTGCTGTGCCCATGCCTGCACGAGGAACGCGAACGCGCTTGCGAAGATGCCGGTGACGAGCAGCGCCGCCCACACCGTCGCGCCGTGCGGGACCTCGACTTGTCCGGCGGCGACGGCGACGACGGCGAAGCCGACGAACGCGGCTGCCATCTCGGCGGTCGTGAACGCAAGCGGGTCGTAGCGCGGGGCGAAGCGCTCCATCAGCGCGATCTGGAGCGCGTAGAGCGCGGCCCCCGCGAGGACGAGCAGATCGCCGACAGTCGAACCGGCCGACACACCGCTCAGCATCGCGAGCCCGAGGACGGCAAGTACGACGCCGAGCCAGACCTCCCGCGGCGCACGCATGCGAAAGAGGAGGTAGCCGAAGACCGGCGTGAGCACGACGTACATGCCCGTCACGAAGCCCGCTGCGGAAACCGTGGTGCGTTCGAGCCCTGCTGTCTGCAGCGCGTATCCGGCCGCGAGCAGACTGCCGAGCAGCAGACCGGCGACGGCGCCGTCGCGCCCGAGCGAGCGCACGCGCCGGGCGGCCGGCACGGCAAGGACGGCGAGCGCGATCGCAAAGCGAACGGCGAGAAATGCGAAGAGCGGGTAGAGCTCGAGGGCGTCCTTGATCTGGACGAAGGTGATACCCCAGATCGCCGTAACGAGGATCAGAACGGCGACGGGAAGCACGCGCGGACGCTACCGGCCGCGCGGGTCGTCGTTCAGACGATGTCCTGCCCCTCCTCGCCCTCGTGCGGCTGATCCTGCGTCTCCCACGGCACGTCGACGGGCTTGTCCTTCTCGTCCTCGGGCTCCTCGTCGATGCGGCGCTGCGTGTCGTTCCGTTCGTCTTCGGTGTCGGTCATGCTGCGAGCGTTCCCGCGGTCGATTCGCGGAAACTCGCGTGGGTACGCTGCATGGATGGATCGTCTCGGCCGGCCGCTACGCGACCTCCGCATCTCCGTCACGGACCGCTGCAACTTCCGCTGCGTCTACTGCATGCCGAAGGAGGTCTTCGGGCGCGACTACCAGTTCCTACCGCGCGCGCAGCTGCTCGACTACGAGGAGATCACGCGGCTCGCGCGCGCGTTCGTGGCGAACGGCGTGACGAAGCTGCGCATCACGGGCGGGGAGCCGCTCGTACGGCGAAGCGTCGAGCGGCTGATCGAGATGCTCGCGGCGCTCGACGTCGAGGTGACGCTGACGACGAACGGCACACTCCTCCCGCAGAAGGCGCAGACGCTGGCCGATGCCGGCCTCTCACGCGTCACGGTCAGCCTCGACTCGCTCGACGACGCCGCGTTCCGCGCGATGAACGACGTGGACTTCCCGGTCGAGCGCGTGCTGGAGGGCATCGAGGCCGCGGCCGCCGCCGGCCTCCCCGTCAAGGTGAACGCCGTCGTCAAGCGCGGCCAGAACGACGCCGGAATCGTCGACATGGCGCGGCACTTCCGCGGCACGGGCCACATCCTCCGCTTCATCGAGTACATGGACGTCGGACACACGAACGGCTGGCGGATGGACGACGTCGTGCCGGCGCGGGAGATCGTCGAGACGATCGGCGCCGAGTTCCCGCTCGAGCCGGTCGAGCCCTCGTATCGAGGCGAGGTCGCGACGCGCTGGCGCTACGTCGACGGCGCCGGCGAGATCGGCGTCATCGCATCGGTCACGCAGCCGTTCTGCGGCGATTGCACGCGCGCGCGGATCTCGGCGGAAGGACAGCTCTACACGTGCCTCTTCGCGGTGCGCGGGCACGACCTGCGCGCCCTGGTGCGGAGCGGCGCGAACGATGCGGATCTCGAGGCGGCGATCGCGGCAATCTGGAGCAGGCGCACCGACCGTTATTCCGACCTCCGCTCCGCGAACACCGTCGATCTTCCGAAGATCGAGATGTCCTACATCGGCGGTTGACGTAGCTCCGCGTGGTTTCCGACAGGTCGTAGGCGTAGAATTGCGCCGATGACCGAAGCCGTCGTCGATGCCGGCAGGCGCTATCTCCCTCGCGGTTGGAGCCATCTCGGGCTTCAGCTCGTGATCTGGTTCGGCTTCCTCGCCGCATATCAGGTCGCACGAGGGCTCGCGCCTCACGATCCGGCGCGCGCGTTCGCGAACGGGCTGCGCGTCATCGCATGGGAGCAGACGCACGCGCACCACCTGATCGAGGTCTCGCTCCAGAACCTCGCCGCCTCCTCGCATCTGCTCGAGCTCGCGGTCTCGTGGACGTACTGGAACTCGGAGTTCACCGTCATCGGCCTGACGCTGCTCTGGGTCTATCTGCGGAGGCACGAGGCATTCGCGCGCTTCCGCAACACGCTCCTGCTCGCGAACGTGATCGGCCTCGTCGGCTACGTGCTGGCGCCGACGGCGCCGCCGCGGATGTTCCCGGGATTCGGCTTCGCCGACACGCTCGGCGAGATCGGCGGCGTCAACCACGGCAGCGGCCTGATCGAACTCGCGGCCAACCCTTACGCCGCGATGCCGAGCCTCCACGCGGCCGATGCGCTGATCGTCGGCGTCGTCCTCTTCAGCGTGTGCAGGAACCGCTTCGCGAAAATCGTCTGGGCGCTCTGGCCCGCCTGGGTCTGGTTCAGCGTCATGGCCACGGCGAACCACTTCTGGCTCGACGTCGTCGCCGGCGTCGCCGTCGCATTGATCGCGATGGCGATCGTCAACCGCCGGCGCCTGACGCGCGCTCTGCTGCGAACGGCGTAGTGACCTCGCTCAAGGCGCGCTACACCGTCGGCGCGCGGCGTGTCGCAACGCAGTCGATGGGTGGCCTCGCGCGGTCGCGGGTGACGCCGAACGCGCTGACGACGGCAGGCGTGACGCTCTGCGCGATCGCGTCGGTGCTCGTCTACTTCGAGTACCGGAACGAGATCCTCTTCTTCTGGCTCGGCGCCGTCGTCTTCGTGATCGGGTCGATCCTCGACATCCTCGACGGCGCGCTCGCGCGCCAGAGCGGCAAGGGCACGCCGTTCGGGGCGTTCCTCGACTCGACGACGGACCGCGTGAGCGAAGGGTTCATGCTCGGCGCGATCGCGCTCGTCTTCATGCGCGACGGGAACGAGGTGGCGCTCGCCTTCACGTTCGCGGCCGTCGTCGGATCGTTCCTGGTCTCCTACACCCGCGCCCGCGCTGAGGCGCTCGGGCTGAAGGGCGACGTCGGGATCGGCTCGCGGGCAGAACGCGTCGTCGTGATCACGTCGGGCCTCGTCCTCGCGCCGTGGGGCGTCCTCGCGCCGGCGATCTACCTGCTCGCCGCGACGGCCTGGTTCACGGTCGGCC